>JAJYIL010000017.1 GCA_021790055.1 Bacteroidota bacterium | reverse complement strand
ATATGAAAATAAAAAGAAAAATGTAAAGAATAAATATTAGAGGTAATGCTTATGTATATTAAAGGCACTTCTAAAAACTATCTTTTAGAAAAATTTAACGCAGAGAACGCAAAGAATATTGAAGTTACTAGGAGTGCCCTTAAATTATTGCGCCTTTCGGGTCTTTTCGGTAAGTTAATGAGAAAGATGAAAAGAATTATGAAAATTAAATACCTTCCTCTTGGGCTGATATTTTTCTGTATTTATCCGGTAAGAACTTTTTCACAGTATGCCGGACAGTTTTCTAAAGACCAAACCATAAAGCCCAAAATTCAGGTAAAGGCATACAGCTTTGATTTAAAGGATGTAAGACTTCTCGACAGCCGCTTTAAAGATAATATGGAACGCGACGGCAAATGGCTGTTAAGCATCGACATAAACCGGTTGCTGCACAGCTGGAAAGTTAATGCCGGCATGGAGACGCGCGCTAAGGCTCTTGGCGGATGGGAAGGCTTAGATGTAGAATTAAGAGGTCATACAACAGGGCATGTAATGTCAGCCTTATCCATGATGTATGCTTCCACCGGGGATGTTGCTTATAAAGAAAAAGGCGACTCAATTGTAAGCGAGTTAGCTAAAATTCAAAAAGTGCTGAACCAGGGCGGCTACCTTAGCGCCTTCCCACAGAATTTAATTAACAGAGTTATTGAAGGTAAGCCTGTCTGGGCGCCCTGGTACACTATACATAAAATTATGGCGGGGCTGATCGACATGTACCAATATGCCGGCAATAAACAAGCCCTGGATGTTGTTGTTAAGATGGGCGACTGGGCATACAACAAGCTTAAGAATCTTTCAGATGCACAGTTAGCTGTTATGCTGAAAAATGAGTTTGGCGGAATGATTGAATCGGCTTATAATCTTTACGGGATTACAGGCAATATAAAATTTGAAAAGTTAGCCGGGTTCTTCTATGACCACAAAGTATTCGATCCTTTAGTTGAAGGAAAAGATGAGTTAGCAGGGCTGCATGCAAATACACAAATTCCTAAAATAATCGGAGAAGCAAGAGGCTACGAATTAACCGGAGATAAGAACGCAAAACAAATTGCAGAATTCTTTTGGCAGACAGTGATTGATCATCATACTTATGTTACGGGCGGGAACAGCGACTACGAGCACTTCTTTAAACCGGACCAGATATCCAAGCATTTATCGCGTGCGACTACAGAATCATGCAATACTTATAATATGCTGAAACTTACCCGTCACCTTTTTACATGGACTGCAGACGTGAAGTATGCCGACTACTACGAGCGCGCATTGTACAATCATATCCTGGGATCGCAGGAGCCGCACACCGGCATGGTAACCTATTTTATTTCATATGAGCCGGGAACATTTAAGACATACAGTACTAAGGACAGCTCTTTCTGGTGCTGTGTAGGTACCGGTTTTGAAAATCATGCAAAGTACGGCGAAGCCATTTACTATCATGATGAGAAAGGCGTTTTTATAAACCTATTTATTCCTTCGGTACTTACATGGAAAGAAAGGGGATTTAAGCTGGTTCAACAGACAAAATTTCCTGATGAGCCTACAACTCACCTGACAATTGAGGAAGTAAAAGACGGCGACGTTCCTTTATACATAAGATATCCGAATTGGGCAACGTCCGGTGTTGAGGTTTCAATCAACGGAAAGCAAATTGAAGTAAGCCAAAAGCCGGACAGCTACATTGTATTGGACAGAATATGGAAAGCTGGAGATAAGATTGATATTACATATCCCATGTCGCTGCACTTAATAGCAACAAACGACGACCCTAACATGGCGGCAGTACTTTACGGTCCGATAGTTTTAGCCGGAGATATGGGGACGGAAGGAATGAATCCGCCGATGCCGTTTGCGAAAGATCAGCTTGACTATAAAGATGTTCCTGTTCCAAAAGATATTATAACTACTTTAAATGTCAGCGGGAAAAAATTAGATGATTGGCTGGTTCCTGAAAAGGGTAAACCGCTTACTTTTAAAACGGTTAATGCAGCATCAAAGTCAGTGACCATGATTCCTTTTTACAAGATTGACGAACAGCGTTATGTTATTTACTGGAATCTGAAATAAATAATGGAAGATGCAATTTAATTTTTTAATTATTCCGGGCTCAGGTGCATGTAAGTCTCGTTCAGTATCTGAACTAATTTTTCTATTTTAAAAGGCTTTACAATGTAATCGTTCATGCCGACTGCAATATACCGGTCAAGATCCGATTTTAGCACATTTGCTGTCATTGCTATAATCCGCGGCTGCCGCTCGGTAGGAAGGCTTTTTCTTATTTCAATGGTTGCTTGTTCGCCGTCCATTCCGGGCATTTGCACATCCATTAATATTACATCATACGATTGACGAAAGAGCGCATCCAATACCTCATTTCCGTTAAATGCAACGTCAGCATGGTAGCCAAGGTTCGTTAGGAATTTAAGCACTACCATTTGATTTACTACATTATCTTCAGCGAGCAGAATCTTTAACGGATGTTTTCTTCCTAAATTTGAATCAAACGGGAATGCCTTTATCTCAAAACGTTCTTTTACAACATTTTTGTTTTGCTTTAGCACTGCTATCATTGCATTCTGTAATGAGGAAAACTTTATTGGTTTAGTAAGCGTAGCGGCAAACAGAGAAAAGTCAATCTTCCTCTCATGGTGAAACCCGTAGGAAGATAAAAGAATAAGGGGTAGAGATATCCGTTCGTGTAGCTTTCTAATTTCTTCAGCAAGCATTATTCCATCCATACCGGGCATATGATAATCCAGGATAGCAAAATCGAATTGAATCCCTGCATTCAGCAATCTTAATGCTTCCCCTCCGGAATCAGCACCCAATGGAATCATTTTAAGAGACGTTGTTTGCTGAATCAATATGTCCCGATTAGTTTTGTTATCGTCAACAATGAGGACTCTTTTGCCGGAGAGACTTGAAACGTCTATGTGAATTTCTTTCGTAACTGCCAATTCAGTACGAATTGTGAAATGGAATGTGGAGCCTTCACCGGGAACGCCTGTACTTTCTACCCACATCCTTCCTCCCATTAGTTCGCTAAGACGTTTGCTAATTGCCAGACCAAGACCTGTGCCTCCGTATTTGCGGGTAGTTGATGAATCAATTTGGGTAAATGTTTTAAAGAGTAATCCTTGCTTTTCTAAAGGTATTCCAATACCGGTATCTTGAACAGAGAAATGGAGCATATAACTATAATTATCTTGCTGTTGTCCTTTCACACTAACTACAACCTCTCCCTTTTCCGTAAACTTAATAGCGTTGCTAAGAAGATTGACTAAAATTTGGCGAAGACGCGTTAAATCACCCAACACACTTGTCGGAAGTCCTTCGTCAATAGAATACACCAGCTCAATCCCAACGTCTGCAGCCTTAGTGGCTACCAGGTCCAGGGCTTCTTCAATACAATCTCTTATATCGAACTGTACTTTTTCCAGCTCAACCTTTTGAGATTCTATCTTGGAGAAATCCAAAATGTCACTCACAAGGGTTAGAAGAATGTCGCTGCTGCTTAGAATAGTTTCAACAAATTCTTTCTGCTCATCATTCAATTGAGTGTACGATAATAAGCTGGTCATCCCGATTATGGCATTAAGAGGCGTGCGTATTTCATGACTCATATTGGCGAGGAAATTATCTTTAATCTTATTTGCCTGGGTAAGCGCCTCAATCGTTTTTTTCAATTCATTGTTTGTGTGTATTAACGATTCTTCAGCTATTTTGCGCTCCGTAATATTACGACCAATCCCGACTAACCCGACAATTTTTCCTTTCACGTCTTTGAGTGGTAATTTAGATGTAAGCAGCCAGGATCTCTCGCCTTCTTTATTGATAAAGAACTCTTCCTTGTTGAATATCGGCTTCCCGGATACAATAACCGATTGGTCGTTCGCATAAAAGCCCTCGGCGATTTCTTTTGGGTAAAGATCGAAGTCTGTTTTGCCAAGTACATCGCTTTCCGATTGTAGTCCCATATTATATACATCAGCCGAATTTGCAACGGTTTTTCTATATGCTAGATCTTTGGCGTAGATAAGGTCGGGTATATTATCGATAATTGTGCGAAGTAAAATCCTTTCCTCCTGAACACGCTCCTGCATTGCCTTTTGGTTTGTTATCTCCCGGCTAATACCAACGAGCCCGATGATATTGCCGAGCTCGTCTTTAAGCGGAAGCTTTGAGGTAAGCAGCCAGTGAGTAATGCCTTCTTTATCAACAAAGAACTCTTCCTTATTCAATATCGGCTTCCCGGTTTGAATAACAGAGTGGTCGTTGGCTATGAAACTTTCGGCAACACTTCTTGGAAAAAACTCGAAATCCGTTTTACCTATCGCCTCAGTTTCCGAATTTAATCCCATATTATCTACATCGGCAAGGTTTGAGACAATTTTGCGTCCTTCCGAATCCTTAGCATAGATTGCATCGGGAATATTATTTATTAAGGTTCTAAGCAATGCGCGTTCATGAAGCAAGGTTTTGTCACTCACTTTTAGCTTGCGTCGCTTTTTGTTCTTTCCGGTTCTTTCCAACTGCTTTCGCAGCCGCAAATTTTCTTTAAGAAGTTCCGACTTGGTCTTTTTGCTTCCTTCCATAAATGCCTTCCGCGAATAATAATTATTGGACTTTAGCGTTTGCCCGAAAAACTTAAAACATTAAATGGTTTCAATTTGAATTGAAACAGTTCAATATTAGGTATTATAATTTTGAAAATCAAGAAGATATTCCTTGTTAGCGTGGGGGAGCCTTCATATCGATTTACATTTGCTCTACGAGAAATAAGATAAAAGATAAAAGAACTAATAAATTACAAATCTGAAATCGAATGTTGTAAAAATGCGGATATAAAAGAGCAGCGCGAAAGTTAAAGAAACAATTCCGCAGCCTGCTTTATTAGGCTTAACAACTTTTAACATTTCTGTAGGCAATTCAGATTAAAAAAATATTTATATTTTAATATGATTAAAAAAGTCTATATGATTTTTTCAAGCAGAGGCATAGCTGCAGCCGGTTTGCTGCTTGTATTAATTACTTGTGCGGTTCTAAGCTACAATGATTACGAAGCTATAGATAAGAGAGCCGAACAAATTAAATTAAATTATAAGTCTACCACAGATCTTCTTCGTGATAAAATTGAGCATGAAATAATAAGCAGGGAAGAAAAATTAACCGGCTACTTAAATATTTTACAAACACAAGTCCGATCATCAAATTACTTAAAATCCTGGCTGACGAGGGTTGAGAAAAATAATTCCATTATCAAAGCGCCGTTTATATTGAATCAAGCCGGAGGATTTATAACTCCCTTAGTTTCATCGGAATGGGAAACCGACAAGGCTGAGTTAATCCAGGTTAGTGAAATTGCATCGATTTATTTTAAGAAAGCGGAAGCTGCCGAATTTAATGAAAGAGATTTTAGTAATGCAATAAAGCTATACATGAAGGCGCTACATAATGCAACGACCGGAGACAGCGTCGTATTAATATCGGGGATAGCAAGATGTTATTTAAAAAACAAAAATTATCCGCGGGCTCTTAAAGAGTACGACCGGTTGATGAAGTATAAAGACGCAGGCTTAACTATCGGTTCAATACCTGTTGAGATTGCAGCTTTGACACAGATTGCGGACATTTATTCCGAAATTCATAAAAATAGAAAAAGGATTAGTATTCTAATCGAGCTTTATAAGAATTTGGTTGATAATTCATGGAACAGTAATGAGGCTGAATATAATTATTACCTTAAGTCTGTTTCTAATAAAATAAGAAATCTCTACCTGAATAATTTTGCGGATGATTCAACAAAAAAAATTATTAGTAATCTGCAAAAGAAGGAAGAAAGTATATATGAAGATGAAAATTATGCCGTGATTATTCGAAATACTTTACTTAAAGAGTTAAAATCGTCTGTCCCAATGCTCGCAACAAGAAATAAAGAATTGAATTATTTCCAATATGCGGATAAAGGTACAAATTCCCGCTTAGGCTATTTCATAATGACCAATACATTCCTGAAGCCTAAGCTTTTGATATTCGGATTTCAAATTAATTCAAACAATATAATTAAAAATTTATTACCTCAAATATTAAGAGGGGTAAATTTAGGTAATGATACATATGCCGGATTACTTAATCAAAATGACAGCGTCTTGTTTTGTACGGGACAATTGAAAGGTCAAAAATATTTAATAGCGGAAAGACTGCGTGATAAATTTTTACCGCTTAAAGCTGCATTATTCGACAGGGAAGGAAAATCAATTGAACAGCAAATCACTAAGGAAAAACAGCAAGCATTTCTACTTTTCGGGCTGACAGTAGTTGTGCTTATTATAGGAATCTCAATAATAATATCCGCGGCTAAACATGAATACCAGGTATCGAAATTAAAATCCGATTTTGTATCGAATGTTTCGCATGAGCTTAAAACACCTCTTTCAATAATTAGGATGTTCGGCGAGACTCTTGAATCCGGAATTGTAAAAGAAAAAAGCAAGCAGCAGGAATTCTACGGAATTATAAAAAGGGAAAGTGAGCGGTTGACAGATTTAATAAACAACGTACTGGACTTTTCCAAAATCGAAAGCGGGAAAAAGGAATTTAATTTTAAAGAGATAGATATAATTGAAGTGGTGAAGAAAGTTATAGAGTCTTACAAGCTTCAACTCGATGGATTGAAGTTTAGGCTTGAAGTAATTCTGCCGGAGAAAAGAGTAATGGCGGAGATTGACAGTGGTGCCATATCCCAGGCGTTAATAAATTTGTTAAGCAACGCAGTAAAATATTCCGGCGATGGGAAATATATTTTGATTGAAACTTTCGAATCCGGGGACAATGTTTCTATTGCAGTGGAAGACCATGGAATAGGAATGGATAGAAAAGAGTTTAAAAATATATTTGATAATTTTTATAGGATTTCAAATCCTAAAACGGCACAAATAAAAGGTACTGGTTTAGGCTTAACAATTGCCAAATATATTGTGGAAGCTCATAAAGGTACCATAAGTGTAAAAAGCGAAACCGGCAGAGGTAGCAGATTTACAATTTCACTCCCTCGAAGCTTTCATTTAAGCTAAAATAAAGCAGCAGGAATTTTGTAAGTATGGAAAAAATTTTAATAATTGAAGATGAAAAAGACTTAGTTACAGGATTGAAATTCAATCTTGAGGCGCGTAATTATAAAGTTATATCGGCTTACAGCGGCGAGGAAGGCTTAAAGACGGCACTTCTTGATAAGCCCGACCTAATATTGCTTGATATTATGCTGCCGGGGAAAAACGGTTATAAAGTATGTATGGAGATAAAACAGAAAATGCCGGATGTTCCAATTATTATGCTGACTGCTAAAAGCCAGGAGCCGGATATTGTTGCGGGACTTGATATGGGAGCCGATGATTACATAACAAAGCCTTTCGGTGTGCTGGAATTGATTGCTAGAATAAAGGCAGCGCTGAGAAGATCAAAGCAAGGCAAAGTAGTACCCGATATAATTAATACGGGAAACCTGGAGATTGATTTTAGAAAATATGTCGCTAGAAAAAAGAAAAAGCCAATTGAGCTCTCAAACCGTGAATTTGAGATAATGAAATACTTTGTTGAAAAGAAAAATGAAATAGTAACGCGGGAAGATCTTCTAAATCATGTTTGGGGTTATGAATCATATCCAAATACGAGAACTGTAGACACGCATATTGCAATCCTAAGACAAAAAATTGAAGACGACCCAAATGAGCCTAAGATTATTATTACAATGCACGGCTTAGGATACAAATACATAGGGTAATAATGAGATTCAAATATCTTAAATGCATAGAGCTTAGGGTAAAGTGCAAAGAGTTCCGGTCACTTTACTTGCAAATATCCTTTTCAATTTGGGCAAGGTTCAAGTACGGATGGATGATAATGATTTAACATTTTTTAACAAATTCTTTAATACAATTAATATTTCAATATAGATATTGGGACTGAAAATAATTTTTATTTATCCAGAATAAACGGAGTTTATCATGAAAAATCGTTATACAATTATTCTTTCCCTTTTAATTGCTTTCATATTAGCAGGACCGCAAATATTTGCCCAAAGCTCTGAGGAACTATACCAAAAAGGAGTGCAGCTTGAAGAAATAAAGGGAGAAATTGAGCAAGCAATTGATGTCTTTTCAACGGTGCTAAAAGAAACATAAACAAAGAAACGGCTTCAATGGCTCAGCTTCACATAGGACTATGCTATGAGAAACTGGGCAAGGAGAAAATCAATGAGGCAATTTCAGCTTTTAATAAAGTGGTTAACTTTTATCCCGGGCAAAAAGAAGCCGTGAATATTGCAAAGGAAAAGCTTGCATCACTGAATGCTGGTAAAACCGACATTCAAGAGATAAAAGACGTAATAGCAGAATGGGATAAAGCTTATGAATCAAAAGATGTTGGCAGCTACTGCAGTTTTTTCTCAAATGAATTTGTAAAAAACAGCAGACTTGGCACGCTTAAAAAAATGGAAGAGTTCATGATCAACTATTACTTTTCTAAATGGAAGACAATATCACTTTCTTCAAAAATAAAATCTGTAACAAAAACCGGCTACAATTATGTTGTAGACCAACAATTGGATTATAAATACACAGACTGGAATGAGAATGTAATAAATAAATATGGAACGGAGAGGTTCTTAACTTTAACTAAGGAGGATGGGCAATGGAAAATCTTAGGCTTGTATAATAAACCGCAGCTCCCGGAGAATTATAAGAGTCTTACAAAATATTATACCGGTTTGGGGAGCAGAAACTTAGCTTATGTTTGTCATGCTACTCACCATGTTGTATCGGTAATTGATTTGCGAACCGATTCATTAGCCGGGATAATACCGTCAGGAAACGGACCTGGCGATATCGCCTTCTCACAGGATAGAGGATACATAGCGAATTTTAATTCGGATAATATTACAGTCTTTGATAAGAATACAAATAAACAAATTGCCCTTGTCCCCGCCGGGCAGCATCCCGTTAATCTATTGGTAACAGATGACGATAAATTTGTTTTAATAACTCATCAATCCAATGATGGACTCTGGGTAATGTCTACAAAAGACAATCAGATTATAAATAAATTACCAAATATAACAGGTGAAATGATGGTAAAAGACTTTTTCAATAGAAAAATTTATTTATCCGGGGTTTTTCTACCAATAATTTTTGTTATTGACTCAACAGGTCAAACAATTGATAAAGAAGTTGCGGTGGGTGGGCGACCGCTTGACATTGCTCTAACACCGGATGGAAAATTTCTTTATGTCGCAAATGCGTTTCTTAACGAGGTGGAGAAAATAAATACTCTAACCGATTCGGTAGTTGCCAGAATATCCAAAATAGACACAGCAAGAGGCATGGCAATTTCACCGGATGGAAAGTTTGCTTATGCAACAAATGTTATAGCAGGTACTGTTATGGTAATTGACTTAAAAACGGATTCCATAATTAAAACAATTTATGTTGGAAGAATGCCGACGACAATAAGTGTTGATAAAAATAATGACTGCGCTTATGTATCAAACCAGGGTGATAGTTCGATATCGGTAATAGATATGAAGAAGAACGAAGTAATCAAAACAATTTCTGTTGCAGACAATCCAATTAGGGTGCGGATTTATTGAAAGAAAATATAATTATACTAAAAAGAGAGACTCTCTATTGTCCAAAGTTTTCCTTTTGAAAAATAACTTTGAAGAGAATGATAACGAAACACCCAAACAAAAGAAATTTAAGTTTTTGGTTTGCCTGGAAATAATTATTTTTCAAAAATGATATATTTGGAACGTTATTATAAATTCTAATTGGCGCCGATAAATGCAATGGACCTAAATTCGAAATCTAAAAAATTGTTTGAAGAGATAAGCAATCTTTCAACCGAACAGCGGAATCCTAACTCGATGAACATTGACATTGCATCTTCGTCGGAAATATTAAAAATAATCAATGAAGAAGATAAGACTGTTCCTTTGGCTGTTGAGAAAGAATTACCTTACATCGAACAAGCCGTTGAGATGATTGTAGAAGCATTAAAAAGCGGAGGAAGACTTTTATACTTTGGTGCGGGTACAAGCGGTAGGCTTGGAATAATAGATGCTGCAGAATGTCCTCCGACCTTCGGCACACCGCATGAATTAATTAGAGGTTACATTGCGGGAGGAAGAAAAGCAGTTTTCCGTGCGCAGGAAGGCGCTGAAGACCTTGAAGAAAACGGTGCGGCGGATGTTCTTAAAGCTATAGTTACAAGTAAAGATGTAGTGTGCGGTATTGCCGCCAGCAAAAGGACACCATATGTAGTTGGTGCTATAAAGAAAGCAAAGGAGCTCGGGGCGAAAACATTGTTTGTTACATGCAACCCGAGAGATCAATTTGATTTGAAAGAAGTTGATGTTGCTATTTGCCCTTATGTGGGTCCGGAAGTAGTAATGGGCTCGACAAGAATGAAGAGCGGCACTGCACAAAAACTTGTTCTTAATATGCTTACTACAGCCTCGATGATACGTCTCGGTAAAGTTTATGAAAACATGATGATTGATCTTCAAATGACAAATAAAAAATTGGTTGAAAGGTCGAAAAGAATTGTAATGACGATTACCGGAGTATCCTACGAAGAAGCGGAAGAATTCCTGTCAAAAGCGGACGGTCATGTAAAGACTGCCCTGGTTATGATTAAAGCCAATGTTGATGCTGATAAAGCAAGAGAGCTTCTAGATAAAGCAGATGGGTTTGTTCGGAAGGCGATTGAGGGGAAATTTTAATTGATAATTAAAAATTTAAGATTAAAAATCTTCCTATGCTACTAAGGCACTAAGGATCACATAGAAAATTAATATTAAGATTTTATTCCCAACAAAATAAATTAATTATACCTTGAAATATTTATTCATACCCCTGTTGGTTTTTACCTTTTCAATTCATTCTATTACCAATGCTCAAATTGTAAAAAATGTTGAAGACGATGTCGGCAGCTTTTTTACAACAGGCGGGGACATGGCGACAAGCTTTTTCCAATTTAAACCTTCTACTCAGTTAGGTCTTGCAGGCTCGGCTGCATTGATTGGGGCAGGATATTCAATTGACATTAATGTACATGATTTTGCTCAAAGAAATATTTCGAGTTTCAATGATAATCTTTTCTCAATAGATAAAGTTTACGGAAATGGCTATACTTTAATTGGTATCGGCGGATTATATGGTTACGGCATTCTATTTAATAATGAAGGAGTGCGGAAACTGGGGCTTCAAACAATTGAAGCCGTTGGCTATGCTGGAATAATTACTTCCGTTTTAAAATCAATTGTAGGAAGGAGCAGACCGTACGCCAACGAAGGCAAGGCTCACTTCAGACCTTTCAATGTGCATGCCGCATACACTTCATTCCCGTCGGGGCACTCAACAGTTTCATTTGCTGTTTCAACTGTGCTGGCAAATAATACAGATAATATTTACTTGAAGATACTTTGTTATACTGCTTCGACATTAGTAGTCTGCTCAAGAATTTATCATAATGCACATTGGCTATCCGATACAATAACCGGGAGCGCGATTGGTTATTTTGTTGGTAACTTTGTAACCAATCATTCTATGGGAAACGAGAAAGAGAACAAGAATTATTCGTTATATCTAACACCCAACTCAATTGGAGTTTTGGTTAGCTTTTAGGTAAACGGAAGATAATTTATTTTAATTATCCTTGTTTTAGCGGTGCAATAAGGATACCTTTACTATGTAAGAAATCCCCGGAATGTAAATTACCTTTTGCTGCCGGCATCTTTTAATTTAATACGGAAGAAAAATGTATAAAATACTTTTAGTAGAAGATGCACCAGCTGCGTCGTCAAGTATAAATAATTTATTATCCGGGTTTTGCCAGCTCCATATTACAAGCTCTGCCAACATAGCGCTTCACCTTTCAAGCTTGAACATATATAATCTCGTAATGATAGACATTAACCTGCACCCGGAGGGCTCAGCGATAAACACGGCAAATACAATTAAGAATATGAGCAGCTATAATTCATTTCCAATTGTCGGATTTACACTGCTAAAGATTGTCGAAAACAAGGAATATTTATTATCGCGGGGATATACTCATTTAATTGTAGAGCCATTTAATGCAAGAAACTTTGCCCAGTATATTAAGTTCATTCTATCTTCTCACCTGGATACTAACCGTCATGAATTCATTCCTGTTGGAAAAACCCCTGTTCCCAAAATGATTTTTTATAACGGAAAATGATTACGAAAGATGTAATCCCTTTTTCATCCCTTTGGTCTATTTTATAAATAGAACAACCTTTGTACATTACTAGTAAGTTATAACGTTAAGCGTATGGGCTATGCCATATAATAACGTATATATTCAATTGAAACCATCATAGAACATTGGAGTTCTCTTTCCCCTCTCTACGGAAAAAAATGAAGGTAATCAGCCCTAAAATAAATGAGTCATTGTTCCGCCTAAAGGTTCAGCTAAGCGAGAACTTTCTTGCTAAGCAATTCTCGAGTGGAGAACCGCCTCTGCGCTCGGAATTATTCAGCGCCGACCAGATGGAACAACACGGCAAGACACTTGCAAGCTCTCATCCGTTGGGCTCTCAACGCATTCCGGATCAGCGCTTGCTTGCGCGCTTGTCTGAGAACGAAATATTTTTGTTTGAAGTTCATAACTTACTAACTGAAAGAGTTAAGCCAAAGCATCAAATTACTCCCTCCGGTGAATGGCTGCCTGATAACTTTTATTTAATTGAAGAACAGATTCGCACAGGCAAAAGACATTTACCAAAAGGCTATAGCCGGGAGTTGCCGCGCCTTTTGAATGGCGCATCGAAAGGACTTCCCCGTGTTTATGAAATTGCAAAGGAGGTTATTTCTCATGGTGATGGGCGTGTAGACCCGGAAAACCTCAGCCGTTTCGTAGAGGCTTATCAGACTATCACAAAATTAAAATTAGGCGAGTTGTGGGCAATTCCTACCATGCTGAGTTTAGCGTTAATAGAGAATCTCCGCCGTGTTGCCATACGAATCGCTGCCGGAAGTATTGATCGGGATTTAGCTGACTCCTGGGCTGATCAGATAATTGAGGCTGCCGAAAAGAATCCCAAGAACCTAATTCTGATAATAGCGGATATGGCGCGGTCAGAACCGCCAATGACGACTCCATTCGTTTCGGAATTTGCCCGCAGGCTGCAAGGCTTGAGCCATACACTTGTATCTCCGTTAACGTGGATTGAACAGCAGCTTTCCGAATCGGGCTTGACTATTGAAAAATTAATCCAGTCTGGTAACCAGCAGCAGGCAGCCGATCAGGTTTCCATCAGCAACAGTATCGGCAGCCTTCGAACACTGCAATCTATGGATTGGCGTAAATTTGTTGAGACAAGCAGCGACGTAGAGCAGACATTGCTTAAAGATCCGTGCGGAGTTTATGGTAAAATGGATTTTACAACCCGTGACCGTTATCGTCATGTTATAGAGAAGATCTCAAAGAGCAGTGCTCTACCGGAAGAAGAGGTTGCGCAAAATGCAATACGCCTGGCGCATGAAAGCGCCGTTAAAAACGGAAGCGAAGATAGAACCGCACATGTCGGGTTCTACCTTATCGATAGGGGTTTGGAACAGCTTGAAGATTTTGCGAAAGTACACTTTAATTTTTTCGCAGCTATCAGAAAAGTAAGCTCCCGGATTCCATTACAAATTTATATCGGCTCTATTTTACTTATGACGGTGATTCTTACCGCCGGTTTAGTGGAGAAAGCTAATACCGCTGAATTACATGATTGGTCGATTGAACTTTTCGGCATCTTATTTTTTTTGTGTGCAAGCCAATTAGCAATTGCGCTGGTTAACTGGTTATCAACATTGCTGGCTATGCCCCAGCCTTTGCCGACAATAGGTTTCTCCGAAGGAATACCTCCGGCATACCGCACTCTTGTGGTAATCACCGCAATGTTAACGAATGCTCAAAGCATAAAGGAACTTGTTGAATCTCTTGAAGTAAGGTTTCTTGCAAACAAGGACAACAACTTGCACTTTGGTCTTCTAACCGACTTTCAAGACTCAAGCAAAGAAACTCTTTCTGAGGATGAACCGCTTTTACAACTTGCTCGTAAGAAAATAGAAGAGCTTAATGAAAAATACAAAGGCTTGAATAGTAATACTTTTTTTCTTTTTCATCGTCCGCGGCAATGGAACTCTAAAGAACGGCTGTGGATGGGCTACGAACGCAAAAGAGGTAAGCTTGAGGAATTAAATTCTATGCTGCGCGGCGGATCGAGAAATAGATTTTCGCTTGTTATTGGTAAGGTTGAAATTTTATCACACGTGAAGTATATAATTACTCTTGATACAGATACACAGCTTCCCCGCGACTCAGCATACAAGTTAGCCGGAGCTATGGCTCACCCTTTGAATCGCGCATATTACGACGAAAGCAAACAGCGGGTACGCGAAGGATACACTATTCTGCAGCCGCGTGTTGCAGTAAGTTTACCGGGAACAAACCGTTCCCGTTATGCGAGGCTTTATGGAAGTCAGCCCGGCATCGATCCATATACACGCACCGTCTCCGATGTATACCAGGATGTGTTTGGCGAAGGATCATTTATTGGCAAAGGCATTTACGATGTCGATGTATTCGAGCGGGCGCTAACTGGGCGCTTTCCCGAGAACCAAATCCTCAGCCACGATCTTATTGAAGGATGCCACGCTCGCGCAGGTTTGTTGAGCGACGTACAATTATATGAAGAATATCCGCCCCGTTATTTTGAGGACGTGAACCGCCGGCACCGCTGGATTCGCGGTGATTGGCAGTTGGCGCGATGGCTCTTTCCGATTATTCCCGGTCTTAAAGGCGGTTTACAAAAGAATCCGTTATCATGGCTGTCTCGATGGAAAATTTTTGATAACCTGCGGCGCAGTATTATACCGCTGGCTCTTATGCTTTTTTTCATATCCGGCTGGATAGTTTTACAGCAAGCCTGGTTCTGGACATTATCGGCAATCGGAATAATATTAATTCCTTCTATATTCATCTCCATCGTTGATGCGCTAAAAAAACCTGCAGATATGCTGATGCGTCAGCACCTTGCATCCTCGCTGCGTTCCGCCGGA
>JAJYIL010000517.1 GCA_021790055.1 Bacteroidota bacterium | reverse complement strand
AATTCCCAAAACAGGATTTAACAAAAAATCCTGAAGTATACTTACATCAAGTGTATCTGCAACAGATTTGGAAAGACTGTTGCTTGCAAGTATCGAATCTCTCGGCTTCAATATGTACCAAGAGCCGTCCAAATACATTCCGAAAGTTTTTTGCTTATCCGGTTGCTGAATTTTTGCTTTTTCAATCTGAAATTTTTCGTTTACTTCGTCTCGAAATTCATCTTTGGGCTTTCCATCTAAATCCAGAACAATCCGGTTATAAGGCAATATCTTTAATTGATCTGCAGGAAACAGGACAGCAAGAAAATAATTATATTCTTCTTTGCCTGTGTGCTTGGGATTAGCCTCTTGTTTTGCTTTTCTGGCTCTGCTTGCGCTAGCCGCACGGTGATGACCATCTGCAATATAAAGGTTCTTTACCTTGCTGATTTCATCGATAATAGATTGATTAAAATCATCCGGCAAAGTCCAAATCGTATGTTTAATTCCATCAGCCGAAGTAAAATCATAAAGCTCTCGGTTATTCTTCATTGTTTCATCGACAATCTGATCGACAGCTTTAACAGGTTTGTAAGTTAAAAAAACCGGACCGGTCTGAGCGCCCGTAGTTACAATATGATTTGTGCGGTCGTCCTCTTTCACCTTTCTCGTTTTCTCATGCTTCAAGATTACGTTATTGTCGTAATCATCTATTGAAAATGTTGCGGCAATACCCGTTTGAGCCCTGCCGTTCATTTCTAATCTGTACAAATAGAAATGTTCGGATTTATCAATCTCAAGCGGCGCTTGAGAAATTAATCTTTGTAGATTTTCTTTTGCCTTCCGATAAACTTCAGGTGAATAAGGATCGACATTCGAATCAAGCTCTATTTCGGAACGGGTAACTCTTAAAAAGCTGAGCGGATTTCCTTCCGCCGTTTGTTTAGCTTCTTCGGTGTTTACTACATCGTACGGAACACTCGCAACTTTAATTGCTGCTTCTTTGGTAGGCTTAAGTGCTTTAAAAGGTTTAATAACTGCCATTAAAAAGTTCTCTCCAGGTAAAATTAAATAGTCATTACAAAAATCCACAAAATCCAGACAAGAATCCAATTTCGCAACATACAATTTTTGGGGAGAATTTTAGGAACTATTAATATTATCGAGACAAAAAGAAAGCATGAATGCATCCCGGAAGCTTTCAGGATGCAATCATGCAATT
Source organism: Bacteroidota bacterium (assembly GCA_021790055.1). Lineage (GTDB taxonomy): Bacteria > Bacteroidota > Ignavibacteria > Ignavibacteriales > Ignavibacteriaceae > FEN-1297. The sequence goes on along the minus strand of JAJYIL010000517.1, from coordinate 1,854 downwards.
CATGCATTCTTGCTTTTTAATTATTTGAAAAGATAGAGATACTCGCCGTATCCGTCTTTTGCCATGTCTTCTTTAGGTATGAACCGGAGTGAAGCCGAGTTTATGCAGTAGCGTAAATGCGTCGGCGCAGGTCCATCATCAAATAGATGACCGAGATGCGAGTCCCCGATTTTACTTCTTACTTCAATGCGGTTCATTCCGAATGATGTGTCTTTATCTTTTACAATGAATCTCGGATCAATCGGCTTTGTAAAGCTGGGCCAGCCGGTGCCGGAATTAAATTTATTTGTTGAGCTGAACAAAGGCTCCCCTGAAACAACATCAACATAAATTCCTTCACGGTGGTTATCCCAGTATTTGTTATTAAAAGCCGGTTCGGTTTCGCATTGCTGTGTTACTGCGTACTGGATAGGCGTTAATTTATTTTTTAATTGATTCTCAGGTTGTTTCATTTCCTCCTCCGCATTCTTTATATAACTATTTACACTGTCGTCTCCCCAAACTGCCTGTATGAAGCTGTCTCTGCCGGATGCTTCGCGGTAAGTATAATATCTTGCCGGGTTCTTTTTGTAGTAATGCTGCTGATATTCTTCAGCGGGATAGAAAGTTGAAAACGGCTCAATCTTGGTTACTATCGGCTTCTTGAATATACCGGATAAGTTTAATCTTTCCTTAGAAGCCTCGGCAACTTGTTTCTCCATCTGGTTGGTATAAAAGATAGCCGACTTGTACTGCGAGCCGCGGTCATAAAATGAGCCTCCGGGGTCAGTCGGATCGAACTGTCTCCAATAAACATCAAGCAGTTCGGCAAAGCTGATAATTTTCGGATCGTAAATAACCTGGACCGCTTCTTTGGCGCCTGTTGTACCGGTACAAACTTCCTCGTAGGTTGGGTTCTTTACGTGTCCGCCGGCGTAGCCCGAAATAACATTCTTCACACCTTGAAGCTTTTCGAACGGCGCGTCCATACACCAGAAACAGCCGCCTGCAAAAGTTGCGGTGTCAAGCTTAGCTCCGGCTGGAATTAATGAGCCGGAATTTTCATTGGAAATTTCTTTTGAACTCATGTTTGTACATCCTGCGATTAATAAGCCGCTAAATAGCACGGCTAAAATGTTAATGCTCATTTCATTTCCTTTCATCTTGTGTAAAGCCCGGCAATTGTTGATGCTCAATATAAAAAGTAATTATAACAAAACTATCACGGCGGCATCATAGCTTGTTAGAAATCAACAAGTGAATATAATTTAGAGCCAAACGCGCATAAGAAAGCATAACACTGCGCGGTTGCAGGGCGGCATGTATGCATGATTAAAGAATGTATACATGCTTTCATACGTCGCCGTTCGTTTGCATAAGATTTTCTTTTTTGGCATTATTGTTTTGTCAAAAGATTAAGGTTAAGGGAGTATAATGGAAAAGCAGTTAAAAGCTATAAATATATTTCTTTTTTTAATTTTCGCTTTTACTTTTGCAGCGTGTTCGGCAGGTTTAGAAAACCTAAGCATTGCAAAGGGAAAAGTGGTAGAATACTATAAGTCGGGAAGGTATGATAAAGATGTAAGCTCTGTCGTAGACAAAGCTATAAGTAAGTTTAAAGATTATTCTCCGGCAAATTATGATGCCGTGGTATTTGACATCGACGAGACTGTTTTATCAAATTATAAATTTAATGAAGAGCTCGATTTTGGCTATGATAAGGGATTGTGGGATAAATGGGTCGCCAAAGTAGATGCTCCTCCGATAAAAAATGTAAAGAAGTTGTATGATTTTTTTGTCTCGAAGAATATGAAGATAATTTTCATTACCGGAAGAAGCGATTCCCAATACATCTCTACCTACAAAAATCTTTTG
>JAJYIL010000516.1 GCA_021790055.1 Bacteroidota bacterium | reverse complement strand
ATTAGCGGTATATAATTATTATTATTTTTGCAAAGTAATATTAAAGAAATTTATTAATGAAAAATTAAATAGAGGAATTACATGAAGAAAGCTGACATCGGTCTAATAGGCTTAGCAGTAATGGGCGAGAATTTAGTTTTGAATATGGAAAGCAAAGGCTTTACTGTTGCTGTTTTTAATCGAACAGTTGAAAAAGTAGATGCATTTCTTAAAGGAAGAGCTAAAGGAAAAAACATAATTGGTACTCATTCATTTGAAGAATTAGTAAGCTCACTTGAGAGACCAAGAAAAGTAATGCTGATGGTAAAAGCAGGTAAGCCTGTCGATGATTTTATTGAGATGCTGATACCTCATCTTGAAGAAGGCGATATTATTATTGACGGAGGGAATTCATATTTTCCGGATACAATCAGGCGGACAAAATATTTAGCGGGCAAGGGAATTTTGTTTATCGGTACCGGCGTCTCAGGCGGTGAGGAAGGCGCTTTAAAAGGTCCTTCAATTATGCCCGGCGGAAATCCCAAAGCATGGCAGTTTATTAAGCCGGTCTTCCAGGGTATTGCCGCCAAAGTAGAAGATGGAACTCCCTGCTGTGACTGGGTAGGCGAAGACGGCGCAGGTCATTTTGTTAAGATGGTTCATAATGGAATTGAGTACGGCGATATGCAGATGATCTCCGAAACTTACCAGATAATGAAAGATGTTTTAGGATTAACTCCGTCGGAGATGCATGATGTTTTCAAGCAGTGGAACAAAGGCGAGTTGAACAGTTATTTAATAGAAATAACCGCAGACATACTAGCATATAAGGATGAGGATGGAAATCCTCTTGTCAACAAAATCCTTGATACCGCAGGTCAAAAGGGAACCGGCAAATGGACTGCAGCTGCAGCGCTCGATCTTGGTGTGCCTCTTACCTTAATCGGCGAAGCAGTTTTCGGAAGAACTCTTTCTTCTTTAAAAGAAGAAAGGGTTGAAGCTTCAAAAGTTTTTTCAAAACCTAAATCAAATTTCTCCGGCGATAAAAAATCTTTCATTACTGATCTTGAAAAAGCATTGTATGCTTCCAAACTCATTTCTTATGCCCAGGGCTATCTGCTGATGAGAGCTGCAGCCAAAGAATACGGCTGGAATTTGAATTACGGCGGGGTAGCTTTAATGTGGCGCGGAGGCTGCATTATCCGCTCGGTTTTTCTTGGCAAGATAAAAGAAGCCTTTGATAAAAATCCGGACCTTTCCAACTTACTGTTAGACCCGTTCTTCAAATCTAAAATTGATGAATCGGTTGAAAGCTGGCGAAGAGTAATTTCAACCGCAGTTCTGAATGGAGCTTGGGTTCCTGCAATGTCAACCGCCCTGGAATATTTTGACGGATTCAGGAATGAAAGGCTGCCCGCAAATCTTTTACAGGCTCAAAGAGATTATTTTGGCGCGCATACTTACGAAAGAGTCGATAAGCCGCGCGGAGAATTCTTCCATACAAACTGGACCGGCAGAGGCGGAAGTACGGCTTCAACTATGTACAATGCTTAATATCTCAGTTAAGGGTATAAAGGTATAGGCTATATGGACGGCGTGCAAATATATACCTATAACTTTATACCTCAATTCGCTGGTTATAGCCACAATGCTTAATTCCAAATTGACATTGGCATTCTTCTTCTCTAAATTGGGCTACACATTTATGGGGTTATTAAATGAAACGTGTAAGGGTCCCTTTTTTTTCAATTCAACAGTATTTTTTAGCTGTTCTCTTAATTCCATTTTTCTTCAATAATTGTTTTGCACAATTTAGATTCGGTGTTGACGGCGGTGTGCAAATACCAAATAATGTCCAATTCAAAACGCTGGTAAACAACGGATTCGGTTTATCACTTTCCGGCGAGTATGAATTCTCTTTTCTTCCATTAGCTGTTTCTTTAAATGCCGGTTATAATAATTGGGCATATAAAAATAGAATTTACTTCTCCGAATCGAACAGCGGCATTCATGAAGAAAGCTTCGGCGGTATAAACATGTATTCTTATATTGTTGCGGCAGGTCCAAAGCTTTTCTTCGGTATCCGGGGTTCTCAATTTTCTCCGTATGTAGGCATTGATGCGGGAATAATGGCGGCATCTTCATCGGCTCCGGGAGCTTCTTATGGTGCTGGATTTATTTATTATCCGTTTCTCGGCTTTAGATATACTATTACGCCGGGCATCATTTCAATTGATTTGAACGTAAATGAAGCGACATTCCGGCAAAGCAATGACGGCGACAGCTTAACATGGATTTCTGTTAACGCCGGCATCTTTCTTTTATTTTAAAAAAGTTAAATCTCTTTGTTTAAAATGAAATGTTCTACCATTACAATTTTGTTAGCAATAATTCTGAATTCATTCACATCATTATCTCAGGCTCAATTCAAAAGCATTGGATTAAAAGGCGGCTACAATATATCAAGAACTCTTGCATGGAACGATCCCAATTACAGCAGCAATCCGTTTTCACGCAAAGGAATAAATTACGGTTTATTTACTGAATATTACCTGGGATATAATACGTTTATTCGTTTGGAAGCAATTTATTCTGAGAGAGGATTTCAAGTTTATGATCCTCAGGAAATAGGGACTTTCATACTAAAATATAATTATATAGAGATTCCGGTATTGCTTCAATATAAATTTCTTGTTGGTTTTTTCCTAAAGCCCAAAATATTTGCCGGACAGGAGATGTCTTTTTTAAATGATGCTGTGTCTGAATTGGAGATTCAAGGATTTTCAATTGGAAAGGATTATAAGGATGAGTTGAATCCGCATAAGTATGGAATAATTACCGGGATTGGATCAGCTTATAAATTTTTCTACGGCATTATTGATTTAGATATAAGATATGACTTCGGTATAAGCGATATACTGGCAGATAAATATTCACAAGACCCCGGTTCAAGATTAAATACTATTTCTTTTAATATTGGCTGCGCATATAATTTGTAAACCATAGTAAATAATTATGAAAGCATATCCGTTTATCGCATTAGTTTTTTCTTTAATCGCAACCGGCTGTTCATCAACTTACCGC
>JAJYIL010000515.1 GCA_021790055.1 Bacteroidota bacterium | reverse complement strand
TTCTGAATCCCAACTGCACTCCGAGACTATCCCATTGATTTGAGAACATCGTGTAAGCGGCAAACCTTGTGCGGTTAAAATCATTCGTGTTGCTGAACTTTGGCTGAAATTGATAGCTGAAGTTTGTTGAATCAAAATTATAAAGTCCGTTGATATCCTGGCTTATTCTGCTGAAGTATTCTGTTCCCGCTGAGAATTTTTCAAACTTGGTAAAGGGTAAAGTATAATCCATCTTGCCTCTAATCTCACTGCTCGGTCCAAGTTCAGTTGTTTCGGTACCGTTTAATTGAATGTTGTTTTCCGTTGCAGAAGTCAACGCAGATTCATTTGAATTATTATGATGGAACATAATATCGGCTGTCAACTCTTCGCCTTTTGCTTCAAACTTGTGGATGTAATTTGTATTCACAGCGTAGTATGTACCGTAATGATTGCCGTTGGTATTACTCAAATAATAATACTGCTGAGGATCAGAATTTGTCCATTGATCATAATTTAAAATCGAATTCCTGTGAAATGAGCCTGAGCCGTATCTTCCGCTTAAAGAAAGATTGTCATTCTCGCTAAGATTAAATTCCAAGCCTCCTCTTATGCCTGAATAGATCCTTTGCCAGAGAAAGCTTCCGTTAGAGTTAAGGTACGAAGTATTATCTCCGATAATAAATTGTTTTTCCTGAAGGTTTGAACCCGGAAAAGAACGACGGTAAAAGTAAGCACCAAAATCATAACTTACAGCGGGAGTTCTATATTGTAAGAGGAAATCTGATCCGTACTTGTCGTTTAATCCTCCCATAACGTTCACAATACCGCTTAAGCCAAGATCGCTGTTCTTCTTTAGAACTATATTAATAATACCGGCAGTTCCGCTTGCATCATATTTTGCGGAGGGATTTGTCATCAGTTCTATGCTTTGAATTGAACTGGCAGGGATTTGCTGTAATGCATCCTGTGCACCCATAACTGAAGGTCGTCCGTTTATCAGCACTTGAAAATTTGTACTGCCTCTAAGGCTGACAGTGCCGTCAATATCAACACTAACTGAGGGAACGTTTTCGAGTACGTCTGCTGCAGTACCTGACATAGCCGTATGAATCTGGCTTACATCTATAACTTGTTTATCGAGCTCATATGAAATAGGGTTCCGCTTTCCCCGAACCACAACATTTTGCATGGTTATTGCAGTCGGTTTTAGATATATATCGCCTAAATATTTATTACGGCTTTCATTCGATATCAAAATATTTCTCACTACTTTTCTTGCATACCCGACAAATTGAATAGATAGATAATATCTGCCATCATTAAGATTTCTTAGGATGAAACCTCCATTCTTGTCGGTAACTGCACCTGTGATTTGAGTGCTGTCCTTTTGATTAAATAGTATGACGTTGGAAAATTCTATCGGCTTTTTAGTAGATAAATCAAAAACTTTTCCGGTAATTGTCCCGGAATTATTTAAATCCGTTTTTTGATAAGCGAATAATAAATTGCTTAAAATAATTGCGAAGATTATAACAGTAATATTTCGTTTGTGCATAGTATATCAGTAAAAAATAATTATAATATCTTACCCTTAAATGGAGCGTTAATTTAATTTTTCCACATGAAAATAAGATGAAAAGTTTAAAAGTATGTTAACTATCATTAAGGTTTTGTGAGTATGACAAAGTGAAAGCCTTTTGAGTTTAAAAAATGAATTGAAAAACTTTTAGGCAAATTATTCTAGGAAACAATTTACCTTATTTGTAATAAAGCATTATTTACCGGAAGGATAACACTAAAGATTGTATTTTCTCCAACTTTACTCTTAACATTAATCTCTCCTCTATGCAGTTCTACAACTTCTTTTGCAATTGCCAGCCCTAAACCGCTGCCGCTTACTTCTGAACGGATTTCGTTTGATCTGTAAAACCGGTTAAAGATATAAGGAATATCGGACGGCGATATTCCAGCACCGGTATTTTCCACAATCACTTTTATCTTATTGTCCTTAATTTTTTCAAGGCTTATTGTAACGCTCGAATAATCTGGCGAATACTTTATTGCGTTATCAATCAGGTTAAGGAAAACACTTTTCAGCTTCTCTTTATCGGCGTTTATTTCGATTGCATCATCAATAGATAAATTCAACTGAGTGTTTTTCTTAATTGCAGATTGATTCATAGCCTGCACGCAATCGGCGAGCAGTTCATCAATTCTTACCTCACTTAAATTCAATTTGGTTTCTGATGAATCTAGCTTTGTAATCGTCAGCAGGGAATTTGTTAGCCTGGTCAGATCTTCGATTTCCGATAACGCATTCCTTATGCTTTCTTTCGATTCGTTATCCTTCAACCTTTTTTCCAAGATCTCAAGTTCGGTTTGAATCACAGTCAGCGGTGTTCTAATTTCATGCGAGGCATTAGCGACGAACCTTTTCTGGCTTCGGAATGCATTGTCAATTCTTTCAATCATTTCATTTAACGTCTCGCCTAAAGCTCTAACTTCATCTTTTGCTCTTGGAAGCTCAAGCCGCTGTTCAAGATTTGCACCTGAAATATTTTTTGCAGTATCTGCCATCTTAGCAATCGGCTTGAATGCTGCTTTGGAAATAAAGTAGGCGGCAACACCTGTTAATATTAATCCGGAAGGTATTATTATTAGGAATAAATAAAATAGTCTATCGAGTTCATCAAAAACATCTTTAACTGATGCCGCAGTTTCGAGGATATAAACCGAATCATTTTCAGTCTCGAATTTACTCCACAAAATATGATATTTATGGTGACCTATTTTCTGTCTATCTATTTCGTATGATTCGTTCAATACTTTACCCAAGTCAGGCATAGAAGACTTTGAAAGCACTGAATCATAGATTATAATATTTCCCCGGATGTTAAATAGCTGGAATCTTTCTCCTATTAAACCTTTGGCTTTAATGGAAGATAACCTTTTTAAATTCAACGCTGCAGAGTCATCCAGTTCATCTTCTATTTCGGCACGCAAGGAAATTGAATAAGCTTTCAGGTTTGTATTCAGCTTTAGAAAAGATGCTTCTTTGATGCTGCGGTATATTATCAAAGCAAAA
>JAJYIL010000514.1 GCA_021790055.1 Bacteroidota bacterium | reverse complement strand
ACTCTTGGTATTTGAATAAGTGCACCTGGAACTGAGATATCCGGATCTATTCCGCTGCCGGATGCCGTTACTAAATCAGAAGGAATCTGACTTCTTTTAATATCGGGATTCCGTTTCATAAAATCCTTTATTCTTTGTTCAACAGTGCTAAGATAAACTGGATTTGTCGGTCCCATGTTCGACCCACCTGTAGCTGCTGCATTATAATCAACAGCAGACGGTCTTCCCCAAAAATATTTATCCTCGGTAAACTGCTGCCCGATGTTGGCAAAGCCGACCAGCTTTCCATTTTTATAAATCGGAAGTCCGTTTGCCTGTTCCGGGAACAACTTTCCAATTCCCCAAATTAAAAGCGGGAACATCAGACCAAACATTATTAAAGTTGCAAAATGAAGGCCTAAAACTTTCCTAAGCGATTTCATAATTTGACTCCGTGATTTCCTCTTAGTGCCTCTGTGCTTCTGTGGTTAATTTTTCACCACAGAGGCACAAAGGCACAGAGGAAACTTTTTAATGAAAAAACAGTGACACTATAATATCAATCAACTTTATCCCGATAAACGGTACAAGGACTCCGCCTAAGCCGTAAATTAAAATGTTGCGTCTCAGCAGTGCGCTTGCGCCAATCGGTTTGTACTTTACGCCTCTTAAAGCAAGCGGAACCAATGCAAGAATTATAAATGCATTAAAAATTACTGCAGATAAGATTGCCGACTGCGGCGAGCCAAGCTTCATTATGTTTAATGCATTTAATGCCGGAATAGAAACTGAAAATACCGCCGGGATAATTGCAAAGTACTTTGCTACATCATTTGCAATTGAAAATGTTGTAACGTTACCGCGTGTAATCAGCAATTGCTTTCCAATCTCGATTACTTCGAGAAGCTTTGTGGGGTCACTGTCAAGGTCGACCATGTTAGCCGCTTCCTTAGCTGCTTGAGTTCCGGAGTTCATCGCAACAGCAACGTCGGCTTGGGCAAGCGCCGGTGCATCGTTTGTCCCATCGCCCATCATTGCAATAAGCTTACCTTCTCTCTGCTCTTTCAAAATATAATTCATCTTGTCTTCGGGCTTTGCCTCGGCAATGAAGTCATCGACACCGGCTTTAGCAGCAATGTACTTTGCTGTTAACGGATTATCGCCGGTAACCATTACGGTTTTAACTCCCATCTTGCGTAGTCTTTCAAACCTTTCCTGAATTCCCGGTTTAATAATATCTTCAAGCTGAACGACTCCAAATAATTTTTTATTTACCGTAACGGCAAGCGGTGTTCCTCCGTTTTCTGCAATTTCTTTTACAATAGATTCTGCCTGGCTTATTGCGCCATCACCATTGATTGCATAATTTTTTATAGCATCCCAGGCACCTTTACGCACTTTCGTACCATCAGGCATATCTACTCCGCTCATTCTTGTCTCTGCGGTAAATTTTATAAATTTTGCATCGGAAGTCTCTCCGGCATTAATTACAACATTATCATTTTCGACAAGCTCGATAATTGATTTACCTTCCGGAGTCGAATCTGCGATTGAGCTTAAGTAACAGAACTTCATCAATTCTTTTTTATCAATTCCGGTTAATGGAAAGATGTTGGTCGCTTTTCTATTACCGATTGTTATCGTTCCGGTTTTATCAAGCAGAACCGTATCAATGTCCCCTGCATTCTCAACTGCTTTTCCTGATTTTGCAATAACATCCGCGCCCAAAGCCCTATCCATTCCGGCAATACCGATTGCAGAAAGAAGTCCGCCGATAGTGGTAGGTATCAAACAAACAAATAATGAAACTAAAGCTGAAACGGTTATTATTGTATGAAGATAAAACGCAAATGGAAAAAGTGTTACCGTTACAAAAAGGAATATCAACGTGAAGCTCGCAAGCAGTACAGTTAAAGCAATTTCGTTCGGCGTCTTCTGCCTTTTTGCGCCTTCAACCAGGTCAATCATTTTATCAAGAAAAGATTCACCGGCATTTGTTGTTACCTGAACTTTTATTCTGTCGGAAAGAATTTTTGTTCCGCCAACGACACCCGAATGGTCTGTATCGGCTTCTCTTATCACCGGTGCAGATTCTCCGGTAATTGCAGACTCATCAATAGAAGCTAAGCCTTCAATTATTTCTCCGTCTGCCGGAAGCGTATCTCCGGCTTCTACTAAATAAATATCACCCTTTTTCAAATCGGATGAACTAATAGTTTTGATTGAACCGTCGCTTTCAACAAACTTTGCAGGAGTGTCTTCTCTCGCTTTTCTTAATGAAGCCGCTTGTGCCTTTCCTCTTTCTTCCGCAATTGCTTCAGCAAAGTTTGCGAACAAAAGAGTAAGGAACAAAAGAAAAGTAATGGTAAAATTATAAACAAAGCCGCCCTGTCCAGAATTAGAATTAATAGCGGTTATAACGGTAACAACAAACATTACCGCAGTACCGGCTTCAACAGTGAACATTACCGGATTCCTAAGAAGATAAACCGGATTTAGTTTTTCAAACGATGACCATACTGCCTGTTTTACAATTTCAGGCTCGAATAGCTTTAATGATTTTTTATGTTTCATTTTCTAATTCTTCTAAATGTTTTACAAAGTAAGATGTTCCGCAATTGGACCTAAAGCCAACGCCGGGAAAAAGTTCAATGCAGAAACAATAATAATTATTCCAAGCACCATAAGTGCAAATGTATAGCTTTCAGCTTTTAATGTCCCTACGGATTCCGGGATGTATTTTTTCTCAGCCATCATTCCGGCAATTGCAACCGGTCCTATGATAGGAATAAACCTTGCGAGGAATATTACTATTCCACCAAGTATGTTCCAGAAATAATTATTTATACCCAAGCCAGCAAAGTTAGAACCGTTATTTGCATTCGAAGATGCAAACTGGTACAGCATTGCGGAGAAGCCGTGGAATGAAGGGTTGTTGAGCCACGGTAAGTTCGGATTCTTTGTAACTGTATAAGCAGCAATTGCAGTCGGGACTAAAACTAAAAATGGCGTTACCAGTAATACTAACGCAGCAATTTTAACTTCACGCGCTTCTATTTTTTTACCGAGAAACTCCGGCGTTATGCCGACCAT
>JAJYIL010000016.1 GCA_021790055.1 Bacteroidota bacterium | reverse complement strand
TTTATTGCCGCGTGTTCTATACGCTTTATAGCGGTTCAGCAGAAAGCATAGAGCCGATTAGAATAGCCGCCGAAGCTGCAGGCAATAGATATTTTGAAGATAGAATTAAAAATGTTGCCATCCCCTTAATGGTTAAAAAAGGCACGGGCATTACCGATGCATTTGAAGCAAGCGGTGTATTTACGGATACTGCACTCTCAAGACTTCACTCAGGTGAAGAATCGGGAACAATTAAGAATACGTCCCTGCAGATTGCAAACTATTATGAGAGTGAGACTGTTTACAGGCTTAAAAATTTTATTGAGCTTGTACAGGTTTTCATAGCAATGATAATAATGGTAGTAATGATTCTTCTTACATTGGTTTCTGCTGAAACTGCTACGATACATCCCAAAGTTCCGGGTGAATCGAATAGAATAAATATTGAGCAGCAGTATTTTGGTAATTATGTTTGATTATTTTGGTGAAAGAACTTTTGCATGATTGATACCAATCTTGAAATGACTGATAAAATTGGTTATCTCCTTTTCAAAAAAGGAATAATTGATGCGGCAATGCTTGAGAAGGCATTGAACGCTAAGGCAAACGATAAAAGCAAAATAAAGCGGAACCTTGCTCAGATACTCGTACAAGATTTTCACTACGACCACGATACGATTTTTAGGGAAGTTGCAATTCTTTATGCCTTCAGAGAATTAGATATTCACCTGGATGAGATTCCGCAGGAAAAGCTTAATGCGATAAAGCTGATGATCAACGGCGCCGGCGATCAGTTAAAGATTGAAATGCTTGAGCACAAGGTTATTCCTTTTACCTACGACGAGAGAATTAAGGATAAATTAATCTTAGCCGCTATCGACCCGACGGACAGGAACATACCGAAGATTGCATTTGGACTTAACGCTAAGAAGTATGAAGTAATCTATATAAGAAAGAAGGATTATGATAGGATAATCCAGTTAATACTTCCCCCGGAAAATGTTTACTTAAAAATGATGGAGGAAGCTGCGCCGGAATTTCAATTAGATCAAATTGAAAAAGACGATACAGCATTAGATGAAGAAGCCCTCGATGCGGAAATAAATAAAAGCGCATTAATCAATTTAGTTGAAGGCGCCTTGGTTGAAGGCGTGCGGAGAGGCGCCAGCGATGTTCATTTCGTACCTAAATCAGGAAACAAAACCGATATTCTTATCCGCATAGACGGCAACCTCCAGCTATGGCATACCCAGGAAAGCACGCTCCCGGAGGCAATAATTGCAGTGGTTAAAGACCGCTCCAAAGGCATGGATAGATTTGAACGAGAAAGAGCGCAGGATGGTTTTATTCAAAGAGAAATTGACGGACACATCATCCGCTTCCGTGTTTCAGTTCTTCCAATGGTCGGAACAGAATTGAAAAATAAATTTGAAAGTGTAGTAATAAGAATTCTTGACGATAGAAAGGTAATAAAAGATCTTGAAAAGCTCGGCTTGACCGGCTATGCGAAAGATGCATTTCAAAAAGCAATCAACCAGCCGCAGGGGATGGTTATCCTTACCGGACCGACAGGAAGCGGTAAGAGTACCTCGCTGGTTGCCGCATTATACCAGGTAATTGATTCCACAGTCAACGTTCTTACAGTTGAAGACCCGGTTGAATATGTTATTGAAGGTGCACGGCAATTAAAAATCGGTTACCGGATGAACTTCGAGCAAGCTATCCGTTCAATACTTCGCCATGACCCGGATATAGTTCTGGTTGGAGAAATGAGGGACCGCGAAACTGCCGATATTGCAATTAAGCTTGCCAATACCGGTCATCTAACCTTTTCGACGCTTCATACAAATGATGCCCCGAGCGCGGTATCAAGGCTATACAAGATGGGTATAGAGCCTTTCCTAATTGCATACGCAATCAATATTATAGTTGCACAAAGATTAATCCGCCGGCTTTGCCCGGACTGCAAGAGGAAAGTAGTAAACTTTGATGAAGCGGTTATGAGTGCAGCCGGGCTAAATATTGCCGAATGGCGTAACTATAAAATCTATGAAGCTAAAGGATGTCAGAAGTGCGGTAATACAGGCTACAGGGGAAGAATGGCTATTCATGAAGCACTTTATTTTACAAAAGAAATTAGACAGATAATCGTCCGCTCGGGAATAGAAGTAGACGAAGAGAAAATCCGCGTTCAAGCCAAGAAGGACGGTACATTAAGCTTGCGCGAAGCCGGACTTGAAAAAGTAAAATTAGGATTAAGCTCGATTGAAGAAGTCCTTGCCTCAACATCGGAAGAGTAGGACTCGATGCTGGAATCTCGATACTTGATACCGGACAGTCGATACCCGGAGCTGGATTTCTTATCGAGTATCCAGAATCGTGAATCGGGAAAATTTATTACAAATTAATGGAAATTAGTTATTTAGAAATATTCGTTAAAAGCAATTGAAAGTGAATTTGTGCCTTACACCGAATCGAAAAAAATATTAGCAGAATTTCTTAGCGCCGTTCCGGCTTATATGCAGGGACCTGATAGGATACAATTTATCCTGGAGAACATAGAAAAGCTTAACCCGGACAGCAGGCTGCTGCTTAGCACTATTGTTAATAAGATGCTTACAAGCATGATTGAAAGAGAAGCATCCGACATAGAAATCGGCGGGCACGGAAACGGCAGCTTTGTATGGATGAGAGTTTTTGGAAAGAAAGAAAGAATAAAAGAATTTCCCCAGTTCTCGGCTGACGAAGCGGCGGTAGTTATAATTAATCTTTTAAATTCAAACCAGAGGAAATATTTATCCGTTACAAAGAACCTGGATTTCAGTTATACCTATTTTTATGAGAGAAAGAAATTTGATGTAAGATTTAGAGCAGATACATATTTCGATCTTGATACTCTTACGTTAAACATGAGAGCAATAAATTCCTCGCTGCGTCCGCTTGAAGGCTATGGTTTCCATCCGAACGTGTTGAGGACACTAAGCCATACTTACATAAAGTACGGGTTAACCCTTGTAACCGGTATTACCGGCTCGGGCAAATCTACTACTCTGGATGCAGTAATAGATGCGCATAATAAGATAGACCCTGCCCACATTGTCATTATCGCATCGCCTATAGAGTACGTTCACAAATCGAATGTATGCATTATAAAGCACCGCGAAGTTGGGCGAGACGTACTTTCATTTAAGGACGGCGTTATACAATCCTTAAGACAGGATCCCGATATAATCGTAATCGGCGAAATGAGAGACCCGGATACAATCATGGCTTCTCTTGAAGTAACCGATACCGGTCATAAAGTGTTTTCAACTTTGCATACATCTTCGGCGGTAGAATCAATAGATAGAATTGTTGCCGAGATACATCCGAATGAGCAGGAGCGTGTAAGGAACAGGCTTGCAGATGTTCTGGTTGCTATAATTTCGCAGAAATTAGTTCCAAGCCTTGACGGCAAGCGAATACTTGCTAAAGAAGTTTTGATAGTAACTCCGAGCGTTAAAGCTGCAATAAAGAATAATAATACGAGCGAGATCTATATGATGATAAACCAAGGCTCTCCCCAGGGCATGATAACCATGGAACAGGATTTGAAAAGACTGTATTTAGAGAGGAAGATATCTATGGAAAATGCGATTGCATATGCAAATAACAAGACAAGAATACAGCAATTATTGGCGGCAGTATAAATGAAACCCGTAATCTGCACATACTGTGAAGGTAATGATACTAAGGTTGCAGTTGTAGTTAAAGAGAAGAGCAAATTAAAGATTCTCAAGGCTTCAACCTTCGATGTCGTTCAGCCCGCATTGGAGCTTGAAGATTCAATATCGGGATTAAAAATAGAAGGCGATGAGCTTTCGTTTGAAGGAAGCGGCGGTCTTAAAACTTCCGTAGATAGGAATTCTGCTATTTCTAGCATTGCCCTGCTTAGCGATTTTTTAAAAGACTTTAATCTGAAAAATAGTTTATTTGCTCTTGCAGTAACCGAGCCGTCTTTGTATTACCATGCCGTTGACAGTTCCAAGGTCGGTAAATCTGCAAAGGTTACCCAGGAAATAATCGAAGATATTCAGGAATCGAAAAATGTACTAATCGATAAAGAGAACCTCGGTTATATAGAGCTTTCAGATGGTTCCTTCCTTTCGGTTTTCTTAAGCGGGGAAGTAGCGGGCATAAAGCTGATAAATTCTTTGGCGCATTATAACGGCAAACGATATTATAAAATATCAACCATCAAGAGCGCAGAAGTATCTTTGGCTTACTATGTTGCCAAACGGAAAAAATTCTTCCCGGACGATCAGTCACTAATCGTTTACATCGGGAAGGAATACAGCAAGCTTATTTTCCTTCAGGGCAAGAAGCTTAAGCATATCGGTTCTACCTTAGATATCGGTACGCTTAACCTGCATACCTACGACGTTTACTTCTCGAAGATTCTTCTTGAAATGGAAAACGGAGGAATATCATCGCTGGACAATATTATCGTATGCGGGGAAGACGATTCCGAGAACTTGATACTTTCTTTTTACGGTACCTTTCCCGAGGCTAACGTATCAAGGCTTCAGTTCGACGAGTTCGATCTATCTTCCGTTAATGCCGAGACAAAAGAAAAGTTCTCGGCGTTCAGTATGCTTGCCGCTATTGCTACCGAATATTTTGATGAGCAGGAGGAAAAATTTTCCGGCATTAACTTGCTGCCGAAGTACGTTATCGAAGACCAGAAGGTATTCCAATTTGCTTGGCACGGATTTGCAATGCTTCCGGTACTCTTCTTTGCAACCTTTTTCCTGACATTGAAGATTTTGAATAACCAGAGAATATTAGGACAGTACAAAAGCCAGATTGAGCAGCAAACTCTGCTGCAAAAGAAAAACCAAGAAGTCTTAAATAAAATTTCCAATCTTGAAGGCATGATAAACGGGTTTTCCAGAACGCAATCTGTACTTGATTCTGCCTCGGTTGGGACGGGGGTTTGGTCAAACATGCTTCAGGAAATCTCGCATCTCCTGGTGGAAAGAAAAAGCATCTGGATAACAAAGCTATCGAATGACGATTCGGGCAATGTTCTTGTTGAAGGCTATGCGTTAAATAAAAACGCGCTTACGGATTTTGCCTTTGCAATAAAATCCGCACAGCTAAAAAGCATGGTGTTTGAAGCGCTGCGTGATAAGAATGCATACAAGTTCAACCTGGTTTTTGATTTATCAACTTTCCGGAAGAGCTTACAATGAACAGGAAAATTAAAAATACGCTTGCACTTGTCGGGCTGCTGATTGTCATTCTTATTGTCGGAGGAGCCTTCATATTTATTTTCCAGCGCGGAAAGATAAAAGCCGACGAGCTGAAGCTTCAGCAACTGAAGGCTAACCATTACAACCCGGCACAATTGAACTCGGAATATCAAGGTCTGTCGGCTAAGGCTTCGGTTTTAGATTCGGTTCTTGCCCAAAGGAAGTTTAATATTCCGCAGAATCTATCTTCAATCAGCTTTTATAACTTCTTAAATAAAGTTTCGAACTCGTTTTCTCCGAACACGCATGTTGATGTTGAGTTTATGGCTCAGAAGAAGGACAATGAGTTTTTTTACTACGAGTACAAAATTTCCGGAGGCGGCGATTATGGCAACCTTTTCCAATTGATTTATGCTATTGAACAGAGTAAAGAGCTGAAAAAAATTAAGTCGGTTACTCTAAATAACCTGGTCTCAACTAGCAAAGACGGTACGCCGAACTTTTTGGTTAGCTTTACAATAACGGTGGACGTTTATTATTCAAGCGACAACAGGTTCGCCACGAAAGAATATGTTGAAAATAATTTATCTGCGTCGCCGATTTACGATGTATTTTACCCGTTGATCAGGAACCAGATTCCTCCGAATGTCGATAACCTGCTGGATGTACAAGGCGCTAAGCTGCTTGCATTAATTCCGCAGGGAGCCTTTATTGCCGATAGCAGAGGCAATACTTATTTGCTTTGGGAAGGTCAGCAGGTTTACCTCGGATATCTTACAAAGATAGATTACGAGCACAACACCGTCAACTTCATTTTGAACAAAGGCGGGATAATTGAGAATGTTAATCTGACATTGGAAAGACAAGGCACAAGTAAGACAATTAAGTAAAGAGAATTTTATATGAAAACATTATCGCTTACAATACTTATTACTTTTATTTTAGCTTCGCAGATGTTCTGCCAAAATTATTTGGAAAAAACCCTGGGTTATCAGAACCCGGAAGAGCTCGTAACGCTGTCATCAAAGCTTACATTTAACCAGGCGATCGATCTATTAAGCAAGGTGAGCCAGAAGATTACAGGCAAGGAAATTGTCTCAACCGTGCAGATAGACAGCGCCATTGGTATTGAATTAAAGGACATGAATTATTATAAGGCAATGGTAGTACTCGTGAAAATGGCAGGCTTGGTCTACGATGAAAAGGCTGATGTAATAATAATAAAAAGACCGGGTGTGATAGGACAGCAAAGGACAAAAGATAATTTTGTGCCTGCAAATGCCCGCGAAGTAAAAATCTCTGCCGTATTTTTTGAGATTGATGTTAATAAAGAAAGGCAGCTTGGCGTTAACTGGCAGACTTTATTTTCGAGAGAAGGTGTTAGCATTGGCGGTAATCTTCTTTCTTTCCAGCAAGGTCAATCTAGCAGTACCGGCACCGGAGGAACAGGAACAGGCGGTACAGGGACTGGCGGTACTGGCTCAAGTGGAACCGGTACAACACAGCAGACCCAGGACTTTAATTTAAATGTAACTTCAAATTATAGTATTGGAGGTTTTGATGCTCAAACTTCAGCAGTATTTAAATTTTTTGAAAACGAAGGCGCCGGAGATATAATTGCAAGCCCAAATGTAACTGTACTCGACGGTACCGAAGCAAAGCTTCAAGATGGTCAGGATATTTCTTATAATACCAGAGATTTTTCCGGCAATATAGTTCAAAAGTTTTACTCTACCGGTAATATCGTTACAGTTACTCCATACGTAATTACAGATGAGGGTATAAAATATATTCTGCTTAACGTGCATGTTGAAAGAAGCTCGTTTGTACCGAATCAGACTAATACAATAATTAATAAAACATCTGCCGATACGCGTATTGTTTTGTTGGACAACGAAGAGAGTGTTATCGGAGGAATGTTCTTCGACCAAACTACTAAAAGCCGTGATGGTATACCCATTCTAAAAGACTTGCCATGGTGGTTTTTCGGTTTACGGTATTTGTTTGGTTATGATGATAACATTACTTCTAAGAAAGAACTTGTTATTTTAATTAGAGCTAACCTGGTTCCAACTTTAAAAGAACGCCTGGAAGGCGAGCGCCCGGCTAATGCTCTTCAGCAGGAACTTCAATTAGAAAGAGAAAGAATGCAGAAATACCAGAAGCAATATCAACCACAAAGTAAAGACAAGTAGGATTATTATGGAAAAAATATTAATAGTCGATGACGATATAAATCTTTGCACAGTCCTTAAGGATGAACTGACCGAAGTTGGTTATGATGCGGATTTTGTTAACAACGGTGATTCTGCTTTCGACTACCTTTCTCGAAAGCAGGCAGATCTACTCCTGCTTGATCTTAAAATGCCCGGTAAAGACGGCTTCGACGTACTTCGCGAGCTTAAAACTAAAAAGATTAGCGTGAAGGTAATAGTTCTTACTGCCTATGCGGATGTTAAGAGCGCTATAGACTCGGCAAAGCTGGGAGCTACGGATTTTATAAGCAAGCCTTACGACTTTGATGAGCTTTTAATTACAATACGGAAAGTTTTACAGAGAGATACTTAAAAATGAAAATAAGCTATCGCATTCTTATTATCAACTTCGCGATTGTAGCCGTTATACTCGGCAGTTCTGCAATCGCTTTTTATTCTATAATGTACAATGTACTGTCGTCTCAGCAGTCAAAGTACCTGCTTAACTCTGCCAACGAATTCAATTATACTTTTCGCAGTATGGTACAGGATATTGGAGACGAATTCCGTTTCGAAGTTAATAATAATCCGGGTAGTTTATTCAGCCAGGCATCCGGAAGCTTTAAGGACATCGATTTCATTCTCGAGACTGAGTCGAGCAGTTCAGGCGTTATTATTAACAAGGTCTTTAAGAAATCAATTGAACTGTCGAGCCCAATACAGACAATCCGGGACTTTAACCGCAAATATCCTTATGCTATTGTGTTTACTACGGCGCTGCCGGACAGTCACTTCTGTTATTTTGGAAAGATTATTACCAGCGGCACATTAAATTCTATCTCCAATAAAATAAATTCCGATATTGCATTAGTTTGGAACGGGATGGTAACCGACGTTTCGAACGAGGCTGTCAATCAAAAAAATCTTTACCTGCTTAACCAGGCTTATAAATCACTTTCGCAGAAGAATAACTTTGAGCTGCTTACGAAGAGAACAGAGAATTCGGATATACTGGCAACCATATTTAAACCTTCGCTGGATTTACCTGCCGGGAATAGATTAAGCTTTCTTATCTTCAATTCACTTACTGAGGCAACTAATTTAAGATCGAGCTTAAAATATTTACTTATTGTTATCGGGCTTGCGGGCATTATTCTCTCTTTAATACTTACATTGGTATTTACAGATAAGATAAGAAAGCAAATTTCAAGATTAAGCTCAGCTACTAAGATTACCAGCGACGGCAACTTTCGGAACAAGATTGATGTTCACGGCAACGATGAGCTTACAGACCTTGCCACTGCCTTCAATACAATGCTCGACAGGCTGCAGATAAATGAAAAGTCGAAGAATGAATATTCGGAATTCATTACACTGCTGAACCAGAATCCGACTCTTTCGCAGGTAGCCGACGCGGCGCTGAACAAAATAATTACAACCTGCGGCTTTATCATCGGCGCTCTTTATACAGTTGAGAATGATAAAATAACCCTGGCAAGCTCATACGGAGTGAAGAAAGAAATTTTTTACAACAGCAAGCATGACTTCCTGGATACGGTGAAGAATAACAGGGAGACAATTGAAATAAGCTCGAGTGAAAATCTACCCGTCATTTCAACGGGAATCATCTCGCTTAAGATTAAGAATATTATCCTTCTTCCCATTGTTTACAACAACAGTGTAGTTGCCATTCTTGAGCTTGGCTCGTTTGAAAAGCCTTCGGAGGAAACAAAAGATTATCTATCTAAAATAATGGACCAGCTTGCTATCGGCTTAACAAACGCAACAGCCCTGGCTCAGCTTGCCGATCTTGTAACCGAGCTTAAGACACTCAATGATGATTATCAGAAGCAGAATGTCCAGATAAGAAAGCAGAACGAAACGTTAGTCGATCTTCACAAGAAGCTTAAAGAAAAGGCTGCCGAGCTAGAGATTCAAAAACAAAAAGCCGAAGAAGCGACAAGAGTAAAGTCCTACTTCCTTGCAAGCATGTCTCATGAGCTAAGGACGCCGATGAATTCGATACTCGGTTTAACCGAATTAATTCTGGAAGACAAGACGTTAACAGCAAAGAATCGTGAGCGGATTGAAGTAGTATTAAAAAGCGGCAAGCGCCTAATGAACCTTATCAACGACATACTTGATCTCTCTAAGATTGAAGCCGGAAGAATGGAAATACATAATGAAGAGGTTCTGCTTGAAGATTTGATAAAGGAAATTGAGAATTCAATCATTCCCCTGGTTAATCAGAAGGGGTTGACTTTCAAGGTTGTAAGAAATCTTAATACCAACATTATAATAAGCACCGACAAAGGCAAGGTAGTCCAGGTGCTAATAAACCTGCTGGGCAACGCAGTCAAGTTTACGGAGAAGGGATTTATTGAATTTCATGTTTCGACAGTTGACGAAAAGTATCTCTGCTTCAATATTATAGATTCGGGGATCGGCATATCCGAAGAAGACCAGAGAATTATCTTCGAGGAATTCCGCCAGGTTGACGCAACAACAACCCGGAAATATACCGGTACAGGTTTGGGACTTGCCATAAGTAAAAGAATAGCCGATCTTATGAACGGCTCAATCGGAGTTGAAAGTAAAACCGGTATCGGCTCTAAATTTACTTTCTCGATACCCTTCCGGAAAATTGCCGTTAGGGAGCTTGCATTTTCATCAAAGATAAATGTTAAAGCCCTGGCGAAGAATAGAAAGAATCCTGTATTGATAATTGATGATAATCCCGAAGTGCGCTATACAATCGGTCAGTATTTAATTACAAACGGCTACGAAGTTACTTATGCCGAAAGCGGCGATGAAGGGATAGAGAAAGCAAAGAAATATCAGCCTTTCGCGATTACGCTCGACATAATGATGCCGGATAAAGACGGCTGGACTGTGCTTAGAGAGCTTAAGGAATCGCCTTTAACAAAGGACATACCGGTAATTCTTATCTCTATTCTTGCAGACAAAAATCTGGGCTATGGGCTTGGCGCATTTGAATACATTGTTAAGCCGTTTGCACCGGGTAAATTAATTTCGGTCTTTAAAAATCTTGAAGGGCTTGCTCAAAAGAAGATTGAAAAGATCGTCATCGTGGATGATGACGAGATGGAATTTGAAAAGTTCAAAGATGCTTTTAAAGATGAAAGCATAAGGATAGAGTATATAAAAGACAGCAGCCTTGCATTCAACAAAATACTTGAGGTGCAGCCGGACCTAATAATACTGGACCTGATAATGAAGAATACTGACGGGATTACATTATCGCACAAGCTGAAGTCAAACAAGGAGACAAATCATATCCCGATAATAATAAGCACGTCGAAGGATTTGACCGATAAAGAAAAGAATTCTTTGAATGAAATTGTAGAAGAGATTACAATTAAGAATAAAGAACATGCCGAGAACCTACGGGATATTCTTGATGCGGTAAAAGATAGAATAAAGATTCAAGAAAAAAATACACGCCAGAAGGAAGAAGACGGCATATCAGCCGATGGGAATCAACCGGGGCTACTATCTCTTCACCAGAAGGACACAGATAAAAAAGTTTATCAGGGCGAGGTAATGGTTGTTGATGATGATCCGGATTCACTTTACACCATAAGTGAGATTGTTGAAGCTTGCGACTGCAAAACGATACTTGCCAGGAATGGCTTTGAATGCCTGAAGATTTTGGAGAATAAGACTCCGGGTTTGATATTGTTAGACATTATGATGCCGGAGATGGACGGCTTTCAAACTATAAGCCGCATTAAGATGAACGACAAGTGGGCAGACATACCCGTTTATGCAATAACAGCAAAGGCAATGCTTGAAGATAAGGAAGTCATATTGCGCAACGGCTTTGATGATTATATTGCAAAGCCGGTTAATTCCGGTGTTCTTGCATTTAAGATAGAACGATTATTCACAAAAGAGAATATCAATTGAAATGAAAAAAGTATTAGTAGTAGATGATCTGCCTGAAAACGTGTTTATGCTCCAGGACAGGCTTGAGAACGAAGGCTATAGCGTTATGCCTGCCTACGACGGTAAGACTGCAATTGAAAAGGCTGTTAGCGAGCTTCCCGATTTAATCCTTCTCGACGTAATGATGCCAGAGATGTCGGGTATAGAAGTATTACAGACACTTACTGCAAACAGTACAACCTCGCACATTCCTATTATTTTAGTTACAGCCAAATCGAGTGCCGAGGACGTTAAGGCGGGGCTGGAAGCAGGTGCGTTCGATTATATTAAAAAGCCTTTCAACCGTATCGAGCTGATTGCAAGAGTGAATTCGGCTATGAAGCTTTCCGATGCGCGTAAGCTTCTTATCGAGTTGGAACAGAAGAATACTTACACCGCAACGGTAGTAACGACAAACCACAAAATAAAGCAGCCGCTTACTCTAATCAGCCTATCCACCGCTGCAATAAAGAGAGAGCTAAGGAAACCGGAAATATCGCCCGACGCGATTACAAAAAGGCTTGGCTACATCGAGACTGCAATTAAAGAAATTACTGATGTGCTGAACCATCTTAACTCAATCAAAAAGCCGATCTTTTCCGACTACGTTAAGAACATTAAAATGATAGACTATGATTACAAGGAAGAGAAGGAAACAGATTTACCCGCCCCAGCCGGCAATGAATCAAATTAGCTTTTGAATTGTAGACAGCAGGGTTTCAAACTCGTACGGCTTGGATAGGACCCCGGTTATGCCAAGCTTCTTAAAATCAACATTCTCTTCAAACAAAATGCTTCCGGAAGAAAGTATTACCGGCATCTTAGATTGCTGCTCGCGTATTCTTTTAATGCACTCAAGACCGTCCATCTCCGGCATATTATAATCGATGATTGCAAGGTTCACTTTGATTTCTTCGGTTAAAACCTTTAACGCCTCAACGCCGGTAGAAACCCTGATTACATTATAGCCGGAAGATTCAAGCAGCTCGGAAAGCAGATCTCTAAGCATAATCTCATCGTCGGCAAGAAGTATTATCTTATCGGCAGGCACTTGTTTAGCTGATGCTGCGGGCTCATAAGCGGGTATGAAGACGTCGAAGACAGTTCCCTTATCCGGCTCGCTTGAAACTTCTATATGTCCCTTATGTGCCTTTACAATTCCGTAAGTAACATAGAGCCCAAGCCCGGAACCGGAACCGGTCTGCTTATCCTTAGTTGAAAAGTACGGATCGAATATTCTTGATAAATTTTCTTCCTTAATGCCTGTGCCGCTGTCCTCGACCGAAATCCAAACGTAATTACCTTTATCGAGCAACGGATGGTTTAACAGATTGGAATCGCTTATTGAAATATTCTGCGCACGTAAGACAATCTTTCCTTTTCCATTGATCGCTTCTTTGGCATTAACGCATAGGTTAAGCAATACCTGGTAAATTTCGGTGCCGTTGCCGAGTATATCATGCAGGTTATCGTTTATTTCTTTTTCAAAAGAAATTTTTGCCGGGAAAGTCTGCGTAATTACTTTTGATATTTCGGAAAGAAGTATGTTCGGCTTGATAAGCTCCTTTCTTTTCGGAGTCGGCTTGCCGAATGAAAGCAAACCTTTAGTTAGGTCCTTTGCGCGGATGGAACAGTTCTCAATATTATCGAGCAGACGGTAAATATCTTCGCGCTCGGGAATTCTCTTCTTAAGAAGGTTAAGGCTTCCGAAGATGCTTGACAACAAGTTGCTAAAATCATGTGCCATGCCGCTGCTTAGCTTGCCGATTGTTTCAAGCTTTTGGGATTGAAGAAGCCTGCTTTCAAGAGCAGCGTTTAATTCCCTAGTCCTAATGCTGCTGATAGTAAAGGACAGCAATGCGGCAAACTGCTCTGCATTGTAAACTTCCGTCCCCGAAAAATTTTCTGCCTCGCCGGCAATTAAAATAGATGCCAATAGATTATCATCGAAGAAACACGGGGCTATAATTGCGGAACCGCAGCGGAGAATCTGGATAATGTTATTGCCTAAGCTTCCGGGTTCGCTTTTTACAATAAGCGGGCGCCGGTTGACTTCGAGCCATTTGAAGATGTACGGAACGCTGCTTTCAATTGTTTTGCTTACGTCATCTTTATTCTTTATTCTCTCATCCGGGTCGAAAAATTGAAAATCAAGCTTCTGCGAGTCTTCGTTTTTAAAGATGATTAATCCATAAGTGCCGCCGCAAATTTCTATACATCTTTTCAGGATTTCCCCGGAAAGAACCGTAGGAGATTTTTCTTTTAAAAAAAGATTTAGGATTTGTTGAAGTGTCGGTGGAAACTGGAAGTTTCTCTCATCCGGTTTTTGGCTGCTTCGTAATTCTGCGGGATTAGCTTCTTCAAGCTTGATTAAATAACCATCTAATTTGTTTTTGCTTTTCAACAAGCTGATGTTCAAGTTGTATTCTACCGGTGAACCGGGAAGGCTAATGTTGCCTGAAAAATTCCTTTTTATTCCGGAAGGAAGCGGCGGATTGAACAGACCGGGAAAAGATTTTCCCTTAGCTCTTCTTCCTTTAAAAGCATTCTTAAATTTTTTATTGAACCAAACAATCTTTCTGTCGGCATCTGCTATTGCATACGAACAGCTATCCGTTTCAATTATATCCGAAACAATAAATTTTGCAATCAACCTTTCATTCATTCTATTAGACTCTGGGTTATCAGCTACTCTTGCTTAATCTCGTACTTCTTGATTTTCAAATAAAGTGTCTTTGCGCTAATTCCAAGCATCTTTGCCGTCTGTCCTCTATCCCACTTTGTATCCTTCAACAGCTTGGCAATATGCTGCCTCTCAATATCTTCAAGGCTTACCGGTTCCGGCGCTTCTTCATGCATGTGAATTTTCCTGTGTATGCCGCGTAAGCTTTCTGCAGGCAAATTCAAGTCTTCAGGCTCTATCAAGTCGTTCTCTGCAAAAATTATTGCGCGCTCTATAATATGCTCAAGCTCTCTAATGTTGCCGGGGAAATCATAATTCAATAAAATTCTTTCCGCTTCGGGTGAAAGCCTTTTCGGCGAGCGTATGGGTGACTTTGTTTCAAGGAAGTGATTAGCAAGCTGAAGTATGTCTTCCTTCCTGTTTCTAAGCGGAGGGATTGTAAGTGTAATAACATTTAAGCGGAATAGTAAGTCGCGTCTGAAATTTTTATTGCCGGCTTCTTCAAGAAGATTCCTATTGGTAGCCCCTATAACTCTTACGTTAGACGTAAGATTAGTAACGCCGCCTATTCTTCTGTACTCGCCGTTCTCAAGAAATCGCAAGAGTTTCGGTTGAAGCGCCAGGCTGAGCTCGCCGATTTCATCTAGAAACAAAGTTCCGCCGTGGGCTATTTCTACGAGTCCCTGCTTTGTAGATTTTGCATCCGTGAAGGCGCCTTTCTCATGTCCGAAAAGCTCGCTCTCAATTAATTGGTCAGGCAGCGAGGCGCAGTTGATTACAACAAAAGGCATCTCGCTTCTTGCGGAGTGCTTGTGAATATATTCGGCTAGCAGCTCCTTCCCGGTACCGGTCTCGCCTTCAATTAAGATGTTTGAATCGGACATTGCTGATTTGTTGGCAAGGTTTATAACACGCTGCAGTTCTTTGCTGTCGCCTATTATTCTTGTTGAAAGCTTTTTATTTACCTGCTCGGAAAGGATTGCCGTTTTAACAAGAAGCTCTTTATGCTCGAGGGCGCGGTTAATAGTTAGAAGAAGCTCGTCAAAATTATAAGGCTTAGAGATGAAATCGTATGCCCCGATCTTGATGCAATCAATTGCGCTTCTAATTTCGGTTTGGGCGGTAAGGACAACGACCTGGATGGAAGAGTTATAGTCTACAACAAATTTTAAGACCTCATCTCCCTGCACTTCTCTCATGTTTAAGTCGAGGAGGAGGAGGTCGTAA
>JAJYIL010000513.1 GCA_021790055.1 Bacteroidota bacterium | reverse complement strand
AATTCCTTCAGAATCTTGAAAGATATTTTACTTATACATCTCCGGTATATTCTATTCTTTATGCGGTAATGATAATATTCTTCACATATTTTTATACTGCAATAGCTTTTAATCCGAAAGATGTAGCTGACAATATGAAGAAGCAGGGGGGATTTATTCCGGGTATAAGACCTGGTAAGCAGACATCGGATTTTATTGATAATATTTTAACGAAGATTACGCTGCCTGGCTCGGTGTTTCTTGCAATTATAGCAATATTACCTGCGTTTGTTGGCGGCTGGGGTATTTCTCCAAGGTTCGCGCAATTCTTCGGCGGTACTAGCTTGCTGATTGTTGTCGGAGTAGCTCTCGATACTCTACAGCAGATTGAATCTCATCTTTTGATGAGGCACTACGACGGATTTATGAAAACCGGAAAAGTGAAGGCGAGAAGATAGACTTTCCTGACCCGGTTAAAGAGATTAGTTTGTGATTTATATAAAGACAAAAAAAGAAATAGATTTTATCCATGAAAGTTGTAAGATAGTTGCAGAGACGCTTCAGTTATTAAAGAGAAATGTTCGACCGGGAGTTACAACTAAAGAGATAGACCAGATAGCGGAGGATTACATATTAAGTAACAACGCAATTGCAGCCTTCAAAGGATATTCGCAAGGCGGTTCATCGGTCGATTACCCTGCATCAATCTGCATTTCAATTGATGAAGAAGTAGTTCACGGTATTCCCCGCAATAGGGCTCTTAAAGAAGGCGAGATTGTTTCTTTAGATGTCGGCGTTGAGAAGAACGGATATTTCGGCGACGCAGCTTTAACGGTTGGAGTTGGAAATATTTCCGAAGAAAAAAAGAAATTGATGGAAGTAACCGAAAGATCGCTTTATATTGGCATTGAACATGCGGTAGAGAAAAACAGAGTACATGATATTTCATTTGCTGTTCAAGAATATGTTGAGGCAAACGGTTTCTCGGTTGTCCGCGATTTATGCGGGCACGGCGTAGGAAGGCATTTGCACGAAGAACCTTCCGTTCCGAACTTCGGAAAGAAAGGTACCGGGCACAAATTAAAAAACGGAATGACAATAGCTATTGAACCGATGGTAAATATGGGCAAGTATGTTGTAAAGACATTGTTTGATGGCTGGACGGTTGTAACAGCCGACGGTATGCCTTCTGCCCATTTTGAGCACACCGTTTTGATCAATAACGGTAAACCGGAAATCTTGTCGGTGTG
Organism: Bacteroidota bacterium; assembly: GCA_021790055.1. GTDB lineage: Bacteria > Bacteroidota > Ignavibacteria > Ignavibacteriales > Ignavibacteriaceae > FEN-1297. The sequence goes on along the minus strand of JAJYIL010000513.1, from coordinate 1,846 downwards.
TTGATGGCTAAGCAAGGACCGATAAAAGTTGACGGAGTTATTACGGAAACATTACCGAATGCTCATTTTAAAGTAAAGCTGGATAACGGTCATGAAATCCTTGCTCATATTTCAGGTAAGATGCGGATGCATTTTATTAAAATACTTGTTGGAGATAAAGTTTCGATTGAGCTTTCTCCTTATGATTTGACTAAAGGTAGAATTACCTATAGATATAAATAAACTAGAGTTTAAATAGCGGAGAAGAAATGAAAGTAAGAGCTTCAGTAAAAAAGATATGCGACAATTGCAAGATAATAAAGCGCAAGGGCGTTGTTAAGGTTATTTGCAAAAACCCGAAACATAAGCAGCGTCAAGGTTAAACATAATTTTTAAGGAGTATTTAATTGGCTCGTATAAGTGGTGTTGATTTACCAAAAAATAAAAAGGTCTTATTCGGTCTCCAATACATTTTTGGAATCGGACCTACGGTTGCTTCGGAAATTGTAACGAAGGCAAAAGTAAATCCGGATAAAAAGGTTGCCGAGTTAACAGACGAAGAAGTTGCCGAGTTAAGAGCAGTAATTACTGCCGACTATAAAGTAGAAGGAGCTCTGCGTTCCGAAGTTCAACAGAATATTAAACGGCTTATGGACATTGGAAGCTACCGCGGAATTAGGCACAGAAGAAGCCTGCCGGTAAGAGGTCAAAGAACCCGGACTAATTCAAGAACCCGGAAGGGTAAGAGAAAGACCGTTGCGGGTAAAAAGAAAACACCAACCAAGAAATAAAGTTTAGATAACTGGAGGTAAAAGCATTTGGCTAAAGTTGTAAAAAAGGCAAAGAAGAGAACGCATGTAGATTCAAACGGAATTGCGCATGTGAAAGCTACGTTCAACAACGTGATAGTAACAATTACGGATATTTACGGAAATGTTATTTCGTGGTCGTCGGCGGGTAAGAACGGATTTAAAGGCTCGCGAAAAAATACTCCTTACGCAGCACAAACCTCTGCCGAAGCAGCCGCGAAAGAGGCATTCGACTTGGGATTAAGAAGAGTAGACGTCTTGGTAAAAGGTCCTGGTTCGGGTCGAGAGGCGGCTATAAGAGCATTGAATACTGCAGGCTTGGAGATAAGCTCGATTAAAGATGTTACACCTATACCTCACAACGGCTGCAGACCGCCTAAGAAAAGAAGAGTTTAATTTATAACAGAAAGTTATTAGATGGCAAGATATACAGACTCAGTATGCAAGTTGTGCAGAAGAGAAAGACAGAAATTGTTTTTAAAAGGACAAAAGTGCTTTACCGAAAAGTGCCCGCTCGAAATTAGGAATTATCCCCCCGGACAACACGGAAATTCAAGGAGAGCCAAAGTCTCTGAGTACGGTATACAGCTTCGGGAAAAGCAAAAGATAAAAAGAGCATATGGCTTGCTCGAAACACAATTCAGAAATTATTTTGAAAAAGCCAATAAGCAGAAAGGCATTACCGGCGATAACCTTGTTAAAATCCTGGAAAGCCGGCTGGATAACGTTGTATACAGGTTAGGATTCGCTTCTTCAAGAAAACAGGCGAGACAGTTGATAAAGCATAGACACATAATTGTTAATGAAAGGCTCGTTGATGTCCCTTCGTTCAGTCTTTCAGCCGGTGATTTGATTAAGATAAAAGAGAAGAGTAAAAAGCTGGATGCAATTCACAGTTCACTTAAGAAAGCAAAAGACAGTACATATACGTGGTTATCGGTAGATAAAGCCTCATTGTCGGGAACATTTATTCAAGTTCCGGAGAGAGCAGACGTTCCTCTAAATGCCAACGAACAATTGGTTGTTGAGCTTTATTCCAAGTAATAAAATTTTTTGAA
>JAJYIL010000512.1 GCA_021790055.1 Bacteroidota bacterium | reverse complement strand
TCCGATCTATAATCCTTTCTATCCGTACGTCTTTGACTTCAGAAATCTTTTCTATAACTTCTGCTGTAAGATTTTCCGGAACATTCTTAACAATATTTCTTACCTTCATATCCCGCTTATCCTTTTAAATATTTTGGAAATAGAAAATCTGCCGGTATTATAATGGGATAAATCGATTACCCCACTTACCAATAATTTTCCCGGAATAAAGTAAGCAAATATTTTTTTAAGTCAAAATATTAACTGCTGTTTTCATTATAGATATGATTTTAAATGCTGAACATATGCCTCAGAGCCGCCCGGCTGATAACCGGTAACTCCAAGCACTGAACCATTGCTGCTTAGTAAAACTATTGTTGGATATCCCTGCACGCCAAATCGCTGCGCTAACTGGTTGTTATAAAATTTTGTCTCAGGGCTTTGAGGTATGTTTTCCGGGAAGTCAATCTTTACCAAGATAAGATTTTCTTTTGCATAATTAACAAATGCATCTTTTGAAAAAACTTCATTACTTAGGCGCTTGCACCAGACACACCAATCAGAGCCTGTAAAATCTATTAAAATAGGTTTTCCATCTTTCTGCGCAACTGCTTCCGCCTGATCCAAATTATTGTACCATTTTAAAGAATCTTCCTTATTTCCGCAGCCAAGCGAAGACAAAAGTAAAATAATAATAAAAACCCCAAATATCTTTTTCAACTTTCCTCCAGCTATATCAATCCGGTAATGAATAATAAATTTTTATTAACCGCCGGTTAGATGAAAAAAATTAAAAAAAGATTCTCGATCCTGGATACTCAATTATGGCTATTTGAAACCCACAGGATTAATAAGAATTATTCCTATCGAGTATCGTGCATCGAGAATCGAGTATCCAACATTCGGAACAATCTTCAAAGCTTTTTCATTTTACAGTTTTAGAAGGCTTAAATAGATTTTTTCTCTTCTCATAAGCTTCTCTGGCAATATTTATATCTTCCAAAAATTTGGGTAATTCTTTTAGGAGAAGCGCCTGAGGACCATCTACCAGGGCTTTAATTGGATCCGGATGGAAATCTACAAGAACCATATTAGCACCGGATATAATCCCTTGAGCAGTTGCATGAAAGATATCCGGAATACCATCAGGTGAAGTTTCCCGTGAGCCCACGGAATGCGATGGATCGATGCAGACAGGCATGCGTGTTAGCCTTTTAATTGCCGGCACCAGGCTGAAGTCAACCATATTTCTGTGCGGTTCCGAAAATGAAGTCTTCATTCCTCTCAAACAGAAAACAACTTTTGCATTGCCTTCACTTGCAAGATATTCGGCAGCATTCAAGGATTCGTTAAGAGTAATTCCAAATCCGCGCTTAAGAAGGATAGGAAATTCATTCTGTCTTCCGATTGATTTAAGTAGCTCAAAGTTTTGAGTATTGCGGGTTCCAACCTGAAGCATAACTCCGGTTGGTCTGCCGGTTAAATCAAGCGCTTCATTAATTTCATCAATGTGATCTTCATGCAGAATTTCCATTGCAATTATTTTGATTCCATATTTGCCTGCAAGCTCAAAAACATACGGTAGACATTCCTTACCGTGTCCCTGGAAGGAATACGGATTTGTTCTCGGCTTATAAGCTCCCATTCGAGTACATACTTGACCATTCTCCTTCAGAGCCTTCATCATTAATTCAACATGCTCTCTGGTATCTACTGCGCAAAGCCCTGCAAATATATTCAAGTTATCCTGGTCAAAGCGGACGCCATTGTAATCAAAACCGGTGGCGCGCATTCTGTCCTTATGCCTACCAAGAATTCTATACTCTTGCGAAACCCTAACAACTCTTTCGACTGCCGGCAAAGCTTCTATTGCTTCTTTATTTAGCGTAGCGGTATCACCGAACAAATATATTTCTGTTAGCTTCTGGAACTTGCCTTCAACAATATGCTTTTGCAGTCTTATGTTTTTTAAATCTTCAAGATAATCCCAGGTCTTCTTGAACGCCGTAGAATTCTCATCCGTATCCGGACGAAGTATAACTATCATCTATTTGTCCTCATCAAGTAAAATATTTATAAATGAATGAACGTAAATTTAATAAAAAGCAATCATCTAATATTAGAAAAAGCTGTTCTGGTTTTTATGTTTAACCAATCTGCGGAATAATTATTCATGATAGTCATACAATTTTTGTAATTCCAATCTTAATCTTTCTCTTATTCGGATTATGAACAAGTTTTACAAATCATAAATCCGACTAAGATTACAATCAAGATAAAAAGCAATATAAAATTGGGAAGAATCCCGTCATTAACAAAAAAAAGAGAGCCGCCAATTTTAATGACGACTCTCTTTTATGGTCTTGAAGAATTCAAATAATTAAAAACGTGGCTGACTAAAATGTAGCACAGATAAGTAATTTGTGCTACGATGATTCAATTACTCACTTTTTGTTCAGCCTAGTTTAAAGTTTTATTTCAACAGCAGCAGCTTCTTTGTAGCGACAAAGTTACCTGCTTTTAATTGATAGAAATAAACACCGCTTGCAAGGCTATTTGCATTGAAGGTTACATTATAACTTCCTGCTGCCTTTACTCCGTTAACAAGCGTAGTAACTTCGCTTCCGAGTATATTGTAGATCTTAAGCGTTACATGGCTTTCGTATGGAACGCTGAATCTTATTACCGTGCTCGGGTTAAACGGGTTCGGGTAATTCTGATAAAGCTGATAAGAGCTTATCTCAGACGGACTATTTTCAACAGCAGTTACAGATACAGGAGTAAGTGTAAACGATGCGCTGCTTGAATACGATGTATTGTAATCAAGCGACGTTGTTGTACTTGTTCCATCCGTGTAACCGTACGATGAAGATAAAACCGAGTAACTTCCCGGGATTAAGCCGGTGATAGTATAATTACCATTCATATCGGTAATGCCGAATGAATATATCTGCTGGTTGCTATCTGTTGCGAAAACCAATGCGCCGGCAACAGGATTATTCGTATTATCTGTAACTCTTCCGCTTATAGTAGCCATACCCGAATCCGGTTCATCCAGAACGTTAAAATTAATTCCGGAGACGAGACTTGACGACATAATAAC
>JAJYIL010000511.1 GCA_021790055.1 Bacteroidota bacterium | reverse complement strand
AAAAAACTGCTGCAGCCAAACTTAAATTCAAATTTTATCACTACTGACCGACAAAAAAATAAATCGGTAGCCACTAAGTTGCAGCTTCCGGATGTCATAACTATTTTATAAGCAAAAAACACACAAGGGAACTACACAAACCATATATGAGTCGCTACTTAATCGCTTCAAATCTTCAATTAAAGCGACCTTGAAGCGACTTATATGGGATGAGGGTAAGTGTTCAAAAGGAATAATACTAGTTTACCGATCACATCCTGCATGTGCTTTCAAAATTCTACAAATTTGATCTTGGAGGCAAAGTCTTGAAAGAATATAATTAGAAAAAGAAATCAGATAAACTAACACCAAGCCTATTGCCAATAAAACCTGAGGAGGTCTGCTTTTGTTAATGCGAAATCTTGCTTGAATATTTCCACTTTTCTAAACTTTTTTACATAAATTGAATTTTAGTCGGTTGATAGTGAAATTTTATATTAAATTATTTTTATACTATGTTTGTTAAAAAGAACGAGCTAAACTCAATTTGAATTCTAAAAAAACAAAATACAGGCATGAGTTCTGGGAAAGGCTGCCGCTCAGAGCATACTTACTTTTTATATTATCGGTTTTCTTCATCTTTTCAATATTCGGATTTGCAGGAGATCTTGTAAGTAATCTAAGCTTTTCGGTTCCTGTAGTTATTTTATGGTGTATCTATTCAGGCATTGTTGGTGCAGGATATGCATATTCATTTACAAGAAATATTAAGGCGTTGCCTTTTGTAATTATATTTATGCTGATATTTATATTTTCCCCTTTTAACAATTTTTACTCAAACAACATTATAGAGGGGAGTGAGTGGAAGCAAATATTTGATGGGATAGGAATTTATGTATCTGTTATTCTGGGATATATATTTTTTATAACCTTTGTGACCTTAGAAGGTATTAAGCAAATTCGGATGCGTACTGAGATGGATTTAGCTGAAAACATGCATCGGGTATTGGTACCTCCGATAGAATTTAAAAATAATGAATTGGATGTTTACGGGCTTTCATATCCAGCACTTGAACTCGGCGGCGATTTAATTGACCTGATAAAAAATGAAAAATATATAACAGCAAGTATTGCAGATGTATCAGGACACGGGATGGATGCCGGATTGTTAATGGGAATGTTTAAAACCGCTTTACATTTAGAACTATCTGAAGACAAATCAGTTGCAGAAATTGTAAATGATGTAAATAAGGTGCTGAGTAAATTGAAAAAGCAGAATATGTTTGTAACGTGCAGTGTTATCAGATTTCATCCGGATAATAAGGCGGAATTTGTAACAGCAGGTCACTTGCCGATTTTACATTTCCAAAAAGAAACACAGACTATAAAACAATTATTGACAAAACAAATACCTGTAGCGGTTAAAGAAGACTTTACTTTCACAAGCAATTCCATTAATTATTCAAGCGGCGATGTTTTTATATTATTAACTGACGGAATTATTGAAGTAATGAATAAAGCGGGAGAACTATTTGGAATGGATAATGTTGAAGCTTTATTATTAAATAAAAATAATGAATATCCGAAAGCGATATTTGATTACATTTTTGAACAGGCAAATGCATTCGGGAAAAGAGCAGATGACCAATCAGCAATCGTAATTAAAACATTATTTTAATCAGTAACCATTAAATGAAAAAAACCTTTGCGGTATTTATACTGTTAATTTTTTCTTTTAACATTATAGGACTTTACATTCCTTTTTACCTGGTTCGTTCCTTCATTAGAAACGAAATGAATGAAAAAGCCAAAGATGAATTAAAGACTGAATCTCTTATTCAATTTACTTTCTTTGCTAAGGATAAGCAGAAAGGTTTTACATGGACAATAAAAGGACATGAATTCAAATTCGGCAATGAGATGTATGATATTGTTAAAGCCGAAAAGTCGGGTGACAAAGTTGTTTATTATTGCCTGCATGATAAAAATGAAACTAATCTAAACAATATTTTTAATATACTCGTAAAAAAGGAAAGCGAAAAGGATAAGAAAGAAAATGTCAGCCTTATTAAAGAGTTAAGTAAATATAAACTATCAACTAATTCATCAATATTAAATACCCCTCATCCCTATTTTCAAAATGCAGATATCCGGTATTTTTATCAAAGCCTTCACAATGAAGTAATCTCGCCCCCTCCGGAATTCTTCTTACCTGTATAACACAAGTTACTCAACCCTTCTTGGAGTAATGAAACTGGCAAATTCATTCCGGTTCTCCAATACTCCAAGGAAATTAATTGAGTAAAGTGATCTGTATAATTATCGTATACAATTATAACTATCCTGTTTTGATAAAATATTTTTTATGAAAGGAATTAGGTAATGAAAAGAAAATCATTGCTGCTTATTACTATTTTTTTTATTTCGTATTTTTCAGTAGTCAATGCACAGAACACAATCAAAGGAACTGTAGTTGACCGGAAGAGTAATGCACCTGTACAGGGTGCTTATGTTATAGTTGAAGGTACCAGCATTAACACTACTACCGATGAAAACGGAAGGTTCACTCTGTATTCAGCTTCTCCGGTAAAAACACTAACGGTAAGGCGTATTGGCTATATAACGAGATCCATTCCGGTTAATAATTACAATAAACCGTTGCTTATACAATTGATATCTTCTCCGGTTCAACTTACAGGTGTTGAAGTTGTTGGAAGTACACAGCTTTTAAAGGCGCAATCAATAAGTATTCTTACAAAGAAAGATCTTGGTCGCTACAGCGGTCTATCACTTGTCGGCAGTATTAACACCATGCCTGGGGTGTTTATGCAAACCAGAACACCGTGGGGCGGTGCAAGAATTACTATTCGTGGTTATTATCCAAGCACCGGCGGCAATACTCCAAACCAGAATGGACTTGGCTACCAAGTCTTTCTTAACAGCATACCGGTAACTGATGCTGCAGGTACAACCGTCCTTGATGATATTGATTTTTCTACATTAGGAAGCGTTGATGTTATTAAAGGACCTTCCTCAAGCTTATACGGCAGCTTTATTGGCGGCACTGTTAACCTTTTCACTGAAAAACCGCAGCGGGGGCAGACAAGCT
>JAJYIL010000510.1 GCA_021790055.1 Bacteroidota bacterium | reverse complement strand
GTAATCCTTGCTTATGAAATTATGAACACTCATTTTCATTCAATTGATATTAACGCTGACCTTAACCACGCACTCGAAAAGTTTGAAGAAAATAATGTTTGGAATCTTGCTGTAACAAACAACGGTAAGTATCTCGGCTTTATTTCCAAGTCGAATATTTTCAACAAGTATCTTTCTTCCTGGGCGCAGCAGCAAACTGAAGATATATAGGATAAAGATGGCAAAGAGTAAAGTAAACGTTCCTGCAATCGGTCAAATTGTAAGCGATTTGAAAAGCGGCAAGCTGCTGCCGGTTTACTTTTTCTTTGGCGAGGATTCTTATTCGCTTGAAGCCGTCGTAGCTCTGATTGAAGAAGCTGTCAAGCCTCAAATCGAATCCGATTTTGACAGAGAAATTTTTTACGGCGAAGATAAAAATCTTTTGGATATTCTAAATGTCGCCTCTGCATTTCCATTCGGTTCCGGGAAGAAGCTTATCATCTTAAAGGAATTTGAAAAAATAAAAGATAAAAAGCCTCTCGCCCCGTATGCCGCTTCGCCGCCGGAATTTACAATCCTTGTTGTAATCCAGGCGGGGACAATTTCAAACCTTGAAGCCGAGCCGTACAGGTCGCTTCTAAAAAATAATTTTTTATTTGAAGCTAAAGAACTAAAGGGAGAAAATCTTGTTTCATGGCTCGTTAACCATGTTAAAGCTATGGGAAAATTAATCTCTGTCGATAATGCACGGATGCTGATAGATATAGCCGGTGAAAACCGCGAGATGCTTGAAGCCCAGCTTGAGAAGATATTCATCTATCTCGGCGATGATAAAGAAATTACGCTTGAGTCAATCAAGTCTCTTTCAACATCAATGAAAGAATACTCAATTTTCGACCTTCAGAATGCAATTGGTGAAAAAGATAAAGCAAGGTCTCTCGAAATTGCCTTTAACATGCTGGATAAGGGCGCGGAAATGACCTTCATTATCCACATGCTTACAAAGTATTTCACCGGTCTTTCAAGAATAAATGAATTAATCGAGAAAAAAATTCCCGAACAAGCTGCTGCGAGGATTGTAGGAACTCATCCTTATTACTACAGAAATTATATACAGGCGCGTAAACGGTTTACAGATTCATCTCTTATTAATGCTGCCAAGGCTTTGCTTAAAGCTGATCTTGCTGTAAAAACGACCACTGCCGACAGCAAGACTATCATCTCAATCCTTATCTCTGAAATCCTCATGTGAACATAAGCCCCGCTTATATAACAACTCAGTCGAAGGAATAAAGGTAAAGGCTATAAGGCGCCAAGCCTTTCAGACTGTATTACATGCACCATTGTACCTCATACCCCGCTATTAACAGAGATATTGCCCGCGGATTTATTTGAGCATAACAAGGGATTTGCGTCAAGCTCTGCCGTACGCCACTTTCAACTATAATTCTTTTTTTATAAAATTAAATGCGGAACACTTGAAACAATTTTAATAATCCGAAGTATAAAAACATTGAAGCAGCAAAACCTAATAGAGCTAAGCGATGAGGAGCTGATTTTAGAATTTCAGAAGAATGACAACGTTGAGGCTTTTGAAATTCTGATGCGCAGGTATAAAAATCCTTTAATGAATTATGTGTACCGGTTCCTGGGAGACTACGAGGCATGCACTGACATTATCCAGGAAACCTTTATAAAATTATATCGCTATAAAGATCTTTACTCATCGATTGCAAAGTTTTCAACGTGGATTTATACTATTGCAGGTAACTTAGCCCGAACGGAATACCGGAAAAGAAAGAAGCGCAGGATTTTATCTATTGATGCTTTAACCGAAAAAGATGAAGGATTCGATATCCCGGATGAAAGATACCGTCCGGATATCGAAACCGACAACGACATTAAGGATGAAATTATTCAGAAAGCCTTATTGAAAGTTTCCGATACTTACCGTGAAGCGGTTATTCTTAGAGACATCCAGGGTATGTCGTACGAGGAAATTGCAGAAATTACAAAAACTAACGAAGGCACAGTCAAATCCCGTATAAACCGCGGCAGAGCACAGCTTCAAAAGTTATTAAAAGATATTTACAAGGAGTAGCATTATTGATGAGTTTGGACAACATAGAGGACGGACACGAATATGTAATTGCTAAGCTCAAAGGATTAAAAAAAGTTTCCGCGCCGGATAACTTTGAATATAGGGTTATGTCAAAACTAAAATCCCCGGCAGAAAATTCTTCCGGAACTAAGAGAAAATTATTTTGGGGAATTATTCCACTCTTTATTTTTTTAGCCGTTGTTGGAATATTATTATTTTCTTACTTACCGGTTAAATATAAAGACCCGGCTGTGCAAAAATCCCAACCGGTTATTAATCCAAGTCAGAAGATAAGCAATTCATTAAACCACTCCTGGAAAGACGGTTTTAAAGCAAATAAAAATTTAATTCCGTCTACCGGTCACTCTGAAGAAGGAGGTGCCGTAAATAAGCAAATGACGGATTCGGGATCAAAAAGCCGTGATAGCATGATTAATAAGGGAAAGCAAAATTCACCGGGAAAGAGTAAATTGCCTAAAAACCGGTAAAAAGCAATACAAGTTTACAAATTATGAAATCTAAAAGAACAAATTTCAACAACCTTTCTTTTGAATTATGCACTATCTTTTCTATATTTGGGCTCGATTTTAAGCAAATAATTTAATTTTGTCAGGTAAAGAGAAATGAAAAAAGGAATTCATCCGAATTATAGACCAGTTGTTTTTCAAGATGCCTCATGTGATTTTGCAATTTTAACCCGTTCAACCATTCAGACAAGCGATACTATAAAATGGGAAGACGGAAATACTTACCCGTTGATAAAGCTCGAAATTTCAAGCGGTTCTCATCCGTTCTTTACCGGAAAGCAGAAACTGCTTGATACTGCTGGTCGTGTTGAGAAGTTTAATAAGAAGTACGCCAAAAAATCAAACTAAATTTTTTATTTAATTAATTGTTTCTTTAAAAAGCCGGATTTTATCTGGCTTTTTTGTTTTTGCTATTTTAATTTATGAGTCCGCTCTAAAAAGCCCAAAATCGAGTTTTGGGGCTTTGAATTTGAGCAATAATCAAAACATTTTTTCATCA
>JAJYIL010000509.1 GCA_021790055.1 Bacteroidota bacterium | reverse complement strand
TTCTCGCGCTCTCCGATTCCATACGTACGCGACGCAAAGACTAATTTTGAAAAAATCCAAGTTGCGGAAATTTATAAGCATATCGGCTTATATGTTTACCGGCGGGATTCTTTGCTTAAGTTTACGGAGCTTGAACCAACTGACCTTGAGCAGACTGAAAAGCTTGAGCAGCTTCGTATGCTTGAGAACGGTTTCAAAATAAAAATTGTCGTAACCGAATATGAAAACCTTGCGGTTGACACTCAGGAAGACCTTGACCGCGCAAGATTATTTTATTTAAGACTGTTAAAGCTAAAAGGCAACTAAGCCGGCTTATAAAGGCGATATATGATAATCCCTAAAAAGATTCAACTTGCAAACATTCCTACCCCGCTTCAAACTGTAAAATTTGAAGGGAGAAATTTTCTTATAAAGCGCGACGATCTTTCGGGGCTGGAGCTTTCGGGCAATAAGGTCAGGAAGCTGGAATACTTGATTTATCAGGCTAAAAAAGAAAAGGCTGATTTAATCTTTACGACCGGAGGCGATCAATCAAACCATGCGAGAGCCGCTGTAATTGCCGCTGCAAGCGCCGGGATTAAATCAAGATTATTCCTTTGGGGAAAGGATAAGGCTGATGCCGACGGTAATCTTTTCCTGGATAAATTTTACGGTGCGGAAATTTCTTTTCTAAACAAAATAGAATATTCAAGAGTAAACGAAATTATGTTCGAAGAACGTGCAAAGCTTCTTAAAAAAGGAAAAAATGTTTATGTTATTCCCGAAGGCGGTTCGACAACACTTGGAATTTGGGGCTACATTTCATTCATTGATGAATTAAGCAAGCAGATGGATTTGAGAAAGATTGAAGGAATAACAATCGCTGCGGGTTCAGGCGGTACTGCAGCCGGACTGCTTGTCGGCGCTGCTTTGTTGAAATTGAATTTGAAAATAATTGCCGTCAACGTTCTATATTCTAAAAAGGAGATTGAAAGAAAAATTTTTCATCTTGCCGAAGGATGTATTCTCGACTTTAAACTTCCCTGCGATCTAAATAAAAATAATCTGATTTTACTTGACGGATATTCTTCAGAAGGATATAAAAAAATTACAGAAGATAAGTTGAGCTTGATAAAAAATTTTGCAAAAGCAACGGGAATTCTTCTTGACCCGGCATACACAGGAAAAGCTTTTACTGCATATAATGAAAATTTTCTAATAAAGAATAAAGGGATGAAAAATATTTTTATTCATACCGGCGGTATCTTCGGCATCTTCGGAAGAAGAAGAGAATATCTTAAGGCTAAGATTTAGACTGAATCGAAAGATTTGACCGGATACCATACTGCTGTGCCGCAACTTTATATATAATCAAACACTTTCAGCCGACTAATTTTTAACTTGTTTAAAAAGTTTTGAAAAGTGAAAATATTCAATCAAAATTCCGAATTATCAAATGCAGATCCTCTACAGTTATCCAGGGAACGGATCAAGTGGGAGGTCTCTAATTTCTATTAGATTCTTGAGTTGTTTCACGATTTGCTGTAAATATATGTTTCGAAAGAAATGGAAGCATAAATTAAAGACACTGTAGAATTTTGCCGGAATGATCATTTGGATAAGTACACTTAGAGGGAGAATGACCAGGAAGTAAGCTTATATAATTCTATTTCAGCACTCATCCTTATCCGCTAAAGCGAGATTTTCAATCTGATATGAGTCGCTTCTAAGTCGCTTTAATTGAAGATTTAAAGCGATTAAGTAGCGACTCATAGCGGTGTTGGGTAGGAAGTGTCCCGTCGACAATAGTTACTTGTAATTTTTTTGTCGGTTAGTAGTGATAATTAAATACTATTTAAGAGTATACAATTTTTTTTTGCCTTAATAGATTTTAAAAAGTATTTTTGAAATATGAACTGTATCTTTTGCGACATAATAAATCGAAAAGCTAACGCCGAAATTCTTTTTGAAAATGAAAAGGTACTTGCTTTTTTAGATGTCCGCCCCGTCAACTATGGTCATACACTGGTAATACCGAAGACACATTCTGAAAATTTTCTTTCTGTTTGCAAAGAGGACTTATTGGAGTTAATCAGAATTACTCAAATGATTTCCGGTGCCATTACTAAAAGTATAAATCCGGATGGTTTCAACATAGTTACGAATAACGGAACGGCAGCAGGTCAGTCGGTATTCCATTTTCACTTTCATATTATACCAAGATTCAATAACGATGCATTCAGCTTTAAACCTAATCTTAAAAGCTACAGCAATGGTACAATGCGGGAATTTGCAGATAAAATAAGAGCAAAAATTTTTTAAATTAGGCTATATCGAGAAGGATAAATTTATGGATAATAAAATAAGAGTCTTAATTGCAAAAGCCGGACTAGACGGTCACGATAGAGGCGCCAAGGTTATTGCTGCAGCTCTCCGTGATTCCGGGATGGAAGTAATTTATACCGGCTTAAGACAAACTCCGGAGATGATTGTTGAAGCTGCATTGCAGGAAGACGTTGATGTTATCGGCATTAGTATTTTATCCGGTGCTCACATGACTATCCTTCCCAAAATTATGAACATGATGAAAGAGAAGGGATTAAATGATGTCCTTCTTACAGGCGGCGGAATAATTCCGGAAGAAGATATTGCCGAATTAAAAAAACTTGGAGTAGGTGAGTTGTTTACGCCGGGTGCTCCTACAACAGCAATTGCTGATTATATAAAACAATGGTGTAAAGAAAATCCGAGAGAATAAAATTAAGCCGTTCAATTTTATTTGATTATTCCGTAATTCAAATCAAAGCTTTCTCCATCTCCATCTTTCCCGAATAAGGAACGCAGCGGGAAAGATTGGATTCAGCATTATCATTCAAATATTTTATGCCTTCATTTATTTTAAGAATTACAGGCATTCTGTGGTGTATTGATTTTATAAACTCGTTTGGTGTGGTAGTAATCAACGAGGTAAAAATATTTTTGTCTTTATCGGCAAAGTAAAGCGCAGGCACAAAAAATATTTCTTCATCCGGAAGAAAGATCCTAAAGGGGATTTTTTTTGACCCTTCTTTTTTCCATTCATAAAATGCAGACATCGGCACAAGCGCACGGTTCTTATCGAAAAGATTAT
>JAJYIL010000508.1 GCA_021790055.1 Bacteroidota bacterium | reverse complement strand
TGCATTCCAAAATTCAGTAAAGCTAAGCTTAGAATTCATGCCGGGATAAATATTCTGTTCCCAGTTGTTCATTATATATTTATGATATATCCGCTCATCATAAATTACAGGCTTACCTTTAAGCCACGTTAGTAATATTGCTTCCTTCTGTCTTGTATCAAAGATAGCATCAATAACCGGTTGCTGCATGGAGTAAAATCCGTTTCTCGTTTTGAAGTCGCCCCATGATTCGAAATCATGATTAAGCGGCAGAACATAATTAGCTAAGGCTGAAGAATCGTTTTTACTGCCAGCCATGCTGATTATCATCGGCACTTTTTTAGCTGCATCCCGGTATCCCAAATCTTCCGGCAGGTGATAAGCAGGATCTGAATCATACTGAATTATCACGGCAACATTACCGGAATTTATATCCTGAATTAATCCGGCTAAATCATCTTTAGAGGATAATGGAAGAACAGGAGTTTCTATCTCGTCTGTACGATATAGCTTTGTATTTCCCAAAGCTTCATTTAGCAGATTTACAGCGATGTGAACTTCTTCCGGTAAAGTTCTTCCAGCATAAATTAAAGAAGACCCCTGGTTGCCAATCAAATCTTTTACAAGAAGATTCAATTTGCTTTTTGAAAGTGAATATTTCTGTGCGAATGAATCGAGAGAATAGCCGCTGTATGCCTGACTGCCAGCCGGTATACTGATTCCTTTTTTATCAAGCTCATTCAGTAAGCTTAATACAAGTTCATACTGTGCATCCGGGCGAAGTTTGAACCTGTAATCCGCATTCATTCCTGTTACTGACATGCAGCCCTCAAATATATAAAGACGGCTGAATTGATCGGTCTTATTGAAATTCCTGCCTTCGGAGAATAATCTTGAAGTTTCTACTTTGTTTCCGTCTATCCCGAGGAAATCTGTTTCAAGCCCTAAGATTATTTTTGCCTGATTCCATTGGATTAACGGAAAGACGCCGGTACCGTAGCATTTCTTCCACGCAGAATTTCTTATGTGCTCATCAAATAATTCGTATGAATAAACTTTCGTGTTAGGATATTTTTGAGCGAAGTCATCTAAAACCTTTTTGCTGCTTGGTGAATTTATTTTATGGGTTATTATTGCAATTTGTTTTCTGCGGCTGTTGTCTAATGCAGAGATGATCGCATCATCAACTACTTTCCAATCCTTTTTTAAAAAATCATTGCCGGATTTCTCCAAAGGAAACTCAAGCCTTTCGGGATCATATAAGTTTATAATACTTGCCTGGCACTTTGCACACGTTTTACCTTTGCTTACCGGATGATCGTTGTTGCCGTCTACTTTAATCGGTCTTCCCTCGCGTGTCTTAATTAATACGCCGCATGTATGTGAACATGCCGTGCTCGTTGATGCATAGTAAGTCGGGTTTCCAACCGTTACTTCTTCCGGCATTTGATTGTAAGGGACAATGAAACCCTTTTTTCTGTAGTCCGAGCAGCCAGCCCCGGCAAGCGCGGCAGAAGCACCAACAAGAGCTATGAATTTTCTCCGCGAAATTCCTTTAAGCTTCGAAGGATCGAAATCTTCCGTAACTGCCTTGCCGAATTCATGATGACTCGATTCAATTGTAGAAGCGTCCTTATATAATTCTTTAAAGCTTCTCCAGTAGTCTGTATCTAATTCTTCTTTTTTGATTTTCGAATTCATATTTCCTTTATCTTCCGCCATACATACCGCCTATCTTTGTTCTGCTTACGGCAGAAGGATTTATTTTGACCTTTATTTTATTTTCTGAAAGTGATTTTGACTTGGAAATCCTTTTTCTTAAAAATCTGAAAGGCAGCATTTTCGTTATCAAATAGCTCCCGGCGCCGATTCCAAGTGTAATAAAGAAGCTCTTCCTTTCAATTTTTTTATTTAGAATTTTTTTCAATTCCATCTTATCTCCATATTAACGGTGACATGCAAAGCAGTTATCAGGTCCGTGCTTAACATTCTTTAAATACGGTAAATGCTGTCTTGGATGCCTGTGGCAATCGAGACATGCAGACATTTCGAAAGAATGTACCTGCGTAATTCGATCCATCTGTCTAACATCGCCATGACAGCTTTCACACTTTATCCCTGAATTAACATGCACGCTGTGGTTGAAGTAAACAAAGTCTGGCACTTTATGAACTCTTACCCAGAGCAGAGCGATATCTTTGAAATAATAATTTCTGAGCTTTTTAATCTCCGGTTGATCTTTCCTGGCAATTGAATGACAATTCATGCAGGTTGATACTGCCGGCACCATAGCGTTTCGCGATTTTTCGACACCGGTATGGCAGTACTCGCAATCAATTCTCATTTCCCCTGCATGAAGCTTATGGGAAAAATTAATCGGCTGTATAGGTGAATAACCAATGCCTCTATCAACTCCGCGAGATGCAAAATAAGTTAACGTAAATGAAGCGATAATTATGAAAATAGTAATTGGCAGACGAACGCGAAGGATATAATCAAGTACTGATTTATTCATCATTAACCTTTATAAATCTAACCAAGAATCTTTGGTATAAATTAAAGTCTAAAGAAGATTGTCTGTCTATGAGAGCAACAATCTCTTGTCAAAAAAATATTTTTTAGATAAAATAGATCGGCGGACTATAGGTGCTTCCGCAAGTAAACTTAATGTGTAATTGTTAATTTCGATTCCAAACATAAAAATTCCGGAATATAAAACAAAAAAATGCATCGAATAATTTATTAAAATTTCTATCTTGCTTCCTGGTACATACCTTTGCGTTAAAAGCCCTTTGCTGAACTTTGTCATAAATATTCTAGATTTATTTTTTTGATTGGACATGTTCAAAACTATTTAAATCCGGTTAATACGACGGTGATTTAAGTCAATTTAAAGAATAGATATTGATGTAAATATCGAAAGATTTTATTGAAGCAATAAAAATTAAGGCTAATAGCGCTTTACTTCATCGCCTTTTTGATCAAGCTGACAGGATGAAGGATTCTAATATCAATTTTAAATTTATCTGCACCGTACTTAAGTTGTGCCATACATCCATGATTAGCGGCTAGCACAAAGTCTGCGCCTGCATTTTTAATATTATTCATTTTCTTTTCAAGTATCTTCATCGAATCGTTAAAAT
>JAJYIL010000507.1 GCA_021790055.1 Bacteroidota bacterium | reverse complement strand
ATTACAGTATTCAATTCAAACTATCCAAGAATAATTAAGACTTACTTTATATTCTTCATCTTCGGCAGCTCTTTATATTTCATCCGCTGCCCATCAGGTTTCCCTAATTTGTACCTAAATGGAATTACTACCCAAACTGCAATAGGCATATTATCTTTGTAAGCAGGAGTAAATGTAAACTTAATCGCAGCGTCTATTGAAGCTTGGTTGAATATTTCATTATCACTTTTAATTACCACAGCTTTAGTTGGAACTCCGTTTTTGTTAACTAAAAGCTTTACATAAACCGTTCCTTCAATACCGGCGCGTTTTGCCTGATCGGGATAAGTTGGAACTGCAGACTTTTTCACTTCCGGCATTTTATCAACCGGAACATAATCATTCATGTTGGGTATATTGCTAAGGAAATCTGGCAATACAATTTTATAACTTCCATTAGGCTCCTTTGATAAATCAACTTTCATATCTCCCCAACTTTTTACTGGTTGTCCATTCTTTAACGCAGGAGTAGTAAATTTCCAATTGTTCATTGCGGAAGCAAGCACTTCAATCAATTTATCAATATTTATTTTATTATTAATGTTTCCTAAAGAGTCAACCGAACCAGCCGCAGTACCTATATCCTTTATTTTGTCGATACCGCCATCCTGGTTTACAAAAAGTCTTAACCTAATTCTGAATAAATCAGGCTTTTTACTTTCTTTCTCTGCAAAAGAACTTACAGCCGATGCAATCTCTTTAATAAATTTGGTTTTTAGTTCCTTGCTTTCCTTAGGCGGAACATCAACTAATTTCTCTGAAAGATAAATACTCTCGAGATTCGGCACAATTTCAATTTTACGTTTCTCTTTGCATCCAAATAAAATCACCCCCATTAAAACCAACGTCATACTTATTTTTAATAGGTTCATTTTACACCTCACATATTTGCTCTTATTATTATTTCATGTTCGTAGTCTGCATGTACAACCGTAGGCGGCAAAGTGTTGTAGAGGAGTTCGATTGTTTGTGCCTGAGATTGTATTTGCCTGTTCATGTTTGTTAATTCGGTTTTATAATCATTCGCCTGCTGGTAAAGGAAAATGCTTGCAGCAAGAAGAAATAACACTACAGCATAGGACACTGCACGGACAAAAACATTCCTAAACAACCTGTTTTCTTTCCTCAATTCTTTAGAAGAAATTGAATCGAATATCCGAGTTTCCAATTCATGCGGAAATTCTTCCTGCCGGACGTTTGCGGATAATGCATTCAAAGAACGGATGAACAACCGGCATTCTTCACATCCCGAAAGGTGCGTGAATATATACGACTCTCTGTCTTTTTCAAGCTCGCCGTCGGAATACAATTGAATCATCTCTTTATATTTATCGCAGCTCATTTTATCACCTAACTAATTTTGAAATTTTATCAATCATTATTTGTCTCGCTCTAAACAGTCTTCCCTTAACTATGCTTTCATCAAGCCCCAGCACATTTGCAATTTCTTTGTAGCTTAGCTCCGAATAATGCCGGAGCACAAAGATCTCTTTCGTATCTTCGTTCATACTTCCAATTTCTATTTCAATTAAATCTCTTATTTCCGAATCTTCCAGCTCGTCGTTTATGTTTTCAACCGATGCAGAGTCGAAGTCGGAATCAATTAAATTTTCACTCCTTATTTTTTTCTTCCTTAGAAATCCGAAGACTTCGTTCCTTGCCGTTGTAAACAGCCACGCCGAAGGCTTGCCGCTTTGCTTTATCACGGCAAGGTTTTCGTAAAACTTCAGGAATACATTCTGAACTATATCTTCAGCAACCGATTTATCGCCAAGCATCTTACGTACATAGTTGTACAAAGGTCTTTTGTAAAGATTGTAGAGCAAAGTAAAATCGATTATCGTGATTGTCTTCTTCATTTTGATGAATCAATAATGCCTTTAGCATATCCCAGAAGCTTCTTATCGCCATTGGGAGATTCTTGAATAAACTTTTTAAAATAATATACTGCCGACCTTTTATTCTTCAGCTTATAGAATGAATTCCCGATGTAAAACAACGTCGATTTATCGGCAGGGTTTTCGCGTAAAGCGTCCTGGTAATAGTTCAATGCATCTCTGTATTTCTCTTCAAGCTGGTAAACAGCGCCTATTTGGACATAAGTGTTCGCAAGAAATTCATCTTTTAGTAAATCGGAAGCTTTGATAAAATAATCCAGCGACTTATTGTATTCTTTAAAATCCTTATACAAGGCTCCAAGATAAAAGTATGTCACTGCATCTTTAGAATTCTTTTCCGCAGAATGCTCTAAAAAATTAACAGCAGAATGGAAATCATTAGAAGTACTTTCTTTTTGTCCTTTCCAGTACAGGCTAATGCCGATGTTCTTTAAATTATCTGCGCTCGAATCACCGTAAGCCAAAGCCGCATGATAATTGACAACTGCGTCAGCATAATCTTCCATCTTCATATAAATGTCAGCCTTTCGTTCATAAAGACCCGGGAAGAACCTGTAATATTTCAGTCCTTCATCTACAATCTGAATTGCTGTGTAATATTGTTTTTGAAGATAAAGCAAATAGCTTAGCTCAAGCGTAGTATTTATATTTTTAGGATTTAAAAGACTTGCCATCGAATAAAATGTTATTGCCTGCTCAATATTTCCAAGCTGCGACTGGCATTTTGCATCTTGCTCATAGAAGTAGCTGTTACAAGAATCGCTATCAATAAGTTTATTATAAATTGAAGAAGCTTCTTTCCACTTTTTTTCGCTCATTAAAACTTTGCCCAACAAAATTTGAATTTGACTGCTTGCGGAATCTAACAAAAAAGCTTTTGATAAAACAGTGTCCGCCTGAATTATTAATCCTGCCGAAAAATAATTATCTCCCAGCGAATACAACAGCCTGGTATCATCAGGTTTGTACCAAACAGCTTTCTTAAGCATTGATGCTGCTTTGTAAAAATCGGATACCGCTTCATAATTCAATCCGAGATAATATAAGGCAGTGGTGTTGGAAGAATCATTTTGAATGATTGAATTAAGTTCGCCAATCGCTTCGCGGTATCTGCTGTTAATCATTAATGCTTTTATTTTTTTGAAACTGCTATCAGCGTTTGTCTGGCAGAAAGTTTCAAATGAT
>JAJYIL010000506.1 GCA_021790055.1 Bacteroidota bacterium | reverse complement strand
CCGGTTTTGCAAAGTGATCCATACCGATAAAAACATAACCGGCGCTTGTTAATCTTTCAATTGTCATCTTCAAAATTTGAAGCTTCACTTCCGGCACCGGCAAATCTTCCGGATGTATCAATGACATGTGTTTCTTCATCCACGGAACGTGAGCATAATTGAAGACAGCTATTCTATCCGGTGAAATATTAATCGTCTTGTCAAGAGTTTCAGAAAAAGTTTCCAAAGTTTGAAAAGGAAGTCCGTACATCAAATCAAGATTGATGCTGCTGAAACCAAGCTCACGCACCCACTGCACCGCTTGCCGTGTAATATCTTCCGGCTGAATTCTGTTTGTTGCTTTCTGAACCTTCTCATTAAAATCCTGCACGCCCATGCTTATTCTGTTGAAGCCGTTCTTCCGAAGCATTTCAAGATGTTGTCTTGTCAATTCGCGCGGGTCAATTTCGCATCCGTTCTCAGAGTCATCTTTAAATTGAAATGATTGCTTTATGTAAGAAGCAAGCTCATTAATCTCATCTGGCGACAAATGCGTTGGCGTTCCTCCACCCCAATGAAGCTGCGAAACTTTTCTGTCCGGTAAAATGTAAGTCCTAACCATGTCGATTTCTTTTTTCAAATACTTGATGTAATCTTTCACCCGGTCGCGGTTGCGGGTTATTATCATGTTGCAGCCGCAGAAGTAACAGAGCGTATCGCAAAACGGAAGATGAAAATATAACGATAAATCAGGCAGACCTTCGCCGTAATTTGTCTTCAATATTTCATCAAGATAGTTCTCGTGAGTAAAACTCTCGCTAAAATGCGGAGCCGTAGGATAGCTTGTATACCGCGGTCCAGGTTTATCGTATTTCTTAAACTTCGTTATGTCTACTTCAAACATGTCTTTTCTCCTAGATTTTTTACCACAGAGGCACAAAGGCACAGAGTTTCAAAAATATCCATTTATCATTCTTTTGAATCCGTCAATCAATTTAGGTACATTGAAATTAATTAGTAATCCTAATTTTTTGTCTGCTAATTTTAAATATGTTAATAATTGAGCTTCATGAACCGGCATCAATTCTTCAACTGCTTTTAATTCAATAATTATTTCATTCTCAACCAAGACATCAATTTTATATTCGGCATCAAGTAAATCGCCTTTGTATTTAACCGGTAGAGATACTTGTCGTCTATAATTTATTTTTCTTAAATCAAGCTCTTTACAAAGACATACTTCATAAACACTTTCCAATAGTCCGGTACCTAATTGTCTGTGGACTTCACTAGCTGAATCTAAAATAATTCCAGATAATCTATTTATTTCCTCTTTATTCAATTTCTCTGTGTCTCCGTGTCTCTGTGGTGAAAGACTTTGCTCTCTTCTTTCACAAACTCAACCAGCGCTTTTGCATTTTCGGGATTCACATCCGGCAGTATACCATGACCCAAATTAAAAATATGTCCGCTTCCTTCACCAAAAGAACTCAGAACTTTTTTTACTTCTTCTCTTATCTTTTCTTGATTTGCATAAAGAACCGTTGGGTCCAGATTTCCTTGCAGAGCAACTTTGCCGCCAATCTTTTTTCTAACTTCGCCGAGATCCATTGTCCAGTCAAGTCCGATTACATCTGCACCGGCAGCGACAAGTTCATCAAGCTTGAAATGAACGCCTTTTGAAAATACAATCACCGGTTCGTTTTTTCTTTTCACCTTCGAAATTACTTTCGAGATATACCGCAACGAAAATTCCGCGAAATCTTTTTGTGAAAGAATTCCGCCCCAGGTATCGAATATCTGGACGGCATTTGCGCCGGCTTCAATCTTTGCAGAAAGATAATCCGCAACAGCATCGGAAAGTAAATTCAAAACTTTGTGTGCAAGCTGAGGATTATTAAAAATCATTTTCTTTACATGAGAAAAATTCTTAGAACCCCTGCCTTCAACCATATAAGTAAAGAGAGTCCACGGCGAGCCGCTGAACCCGATTAACGGAACTCTTCCGTTCAATTCTTTTTTTGCAAGAGAGACCGCATCAAGAACAAATTTCAAATCTTTGCCGGGGTCGATTTGCTTCAGCAGTTTTTCATCATCCTCATTCCTTAAAGGATGATGAAAAACAGGACCGCGGCTTTCTATCATATCAAACTTCATTCCCATCGCTTCGGGAATTACGAGAATGTCCGAAAAAATAATCGCTGCATCAACGCCGATAATATTCACCGGCTGAATTGTAACTTCGGCAGCAAGCTCCGGTGTATGGCACATCGTAATGAAATCGGCTTTCTCACGCACCTTGCGGTATTCTGTCAAATATCTTCCGGCTTGCCGCATAATCCAAACCGGCGTGCGCTCAACCGGCAGCCTTTTGCATGCTCTTAAAAATAAATCGTTCTTTAACTTGCTCAAGTTTCCTGTCCTTCTTTATCTTTACGTATAGGCTAAAGTATGCACAACGTAATTCTATTTGTAAAATTCAATTATTGCCTTTGCCAGACCGTCAATCGTATATTCGTCCGGCATGATGTCAACGTGAACATGCTTATTCTCAATTGCAGATCTTGTTGTCGGACCGATAGCCGCAACTTTGTAGCTTCCAAAATATTTTACTGGACTTGCAATCTTCAAAATCTGTAGAAAGTTTTCAAACGTCGACGGACTTGTAAATATGAAAATTTCCGGCTTGCTTTGATTTAATATTTCAAGATTTACTTTTACTTTTTCATCTGAAGGAAGTGAAACATTGTAAACCGGCGCAGTCTTAATCTTTGCACCAAGCGCTTCAAGCCCTTCGGGAAGCTCTTCGCGACCGATAGCGGAGCGCGGGATGAAAATTAACTTCTTCTGTAAATCATAATTAGCGAGCTCTGCAACTACGCCGATGCCGCTGAATTTTTTAGGAATAATGTGAACCGGGATCTTATTCTTTTCGCAAACGGACGCCGTCTTATTTCCAACAGCCACAACCTTTGTCAAATTAAAATCAACACTTACTTTAAGCTCTTCGCATCTTTGAACAAACATTTTGACTGCATGAGTGGAGGTAAAAATTAAGAAGTCAATCGTACCGTTGTTTTTAATTACTGAATCAAATTCATTCCAGCTTTCCGGAGGAACAATGTCGAGCGTAGGAAATATTATAACGTTGGCGCCA
>JAJYIL010000505.1 GCA_021790055.1 Bacteroidota bacterium | reverse complement strand
GTGACACAAGAGTTCAAGATGCTTATTCGATCAGATGTGTTCCGCAGATTCACGGTGCTTCGAGAGATGCGATTGATTATGTTTGCTCGCGCGTAAATATTGAAATCAATTCGGTGAACGATAATCCGATTATCTTCCCGGAAACAGAAGAGCATATTGAAGGTGGAAATTTCCACGGTCAGTCGATGGCGCTTGCAATGGACTTTATGAGCATTGCATTATCAGAGCTTGCAAATGTTTCGGAAAGAAGGACCGAAAGAATGGTTAATGGCGCTCTCAGCGGCTTGCCGAGATTTCTTACCAGCAACGGCGGTTTAAATTCGGGATTGATGATAGTTCAGTACACAGCGGCAAGTCTTGTCTCTGAAAATAAAGTGCTTTCGCATCCGGCAAGCGTGGACTCAATTCCGACATCTGCAAACCAGGAAGACCATAATTCGATGGGTTCAATTGCCGCGCAGAAGTGTTTCCGTATAATGCATAATCTTGAAAATGTTTTAGCAATTGAATTGCTGACTGCTTCTCAAGCGCTGGAATTCTTAAAGCCGCATAAGCCAGGAATCGGAACATCAATAACTTATGAAGAAATCCGGAAAGTTGTAAAGCCATTGGAAGGCGACAGGTTGATTTACGACGATGTAAAAAAGGTTGCCGGGTTGATAAAAGAAGATATAATTTTAGAAGCTGTAGAAAAAGAAGTAATGCTCAAATAATAAACTTATTGCTTTTATGTTTCATCTTAGTGGATTTTTTTTGTACAGCCAAGCTACAAAAGAAAATCAGTTTGAATGTATATTGTTCAATTAGGTGGGATTGAAATAATATATTGCTTTAGTTATCTTTCATGAAAAATAAAAAATGTTTGTAAAGGATTAGGGATAACCAATGAGAATTATACCGGTTGAAATAGAAAACGGAGTTTTAAAAATTCCCAATGATTTTAGAATTCCTCCGGAAGCTCAGCTTTCCATTCTCTTAACAAGAAAGGAAGAAAAGGATATTTCTTTCTTAGAAGGGAATAAAAGCTTTTCATTTTTAGAGGAGGAACCGGATTTGTACGATGATGCAGATATATTGCCCAACCGAAAAAATGAAAAGTTCTCAGAATAGTTAATGTTTGAACGAGGTGAAATTGTATTAGCTAAGTTTCCATTTTCTTCTCTGGAAAGTTCTAAACGGAGACCTTGTCTAATTCTTACAAAAGGAGATTCTCAGGAAGATTTTATTGTTGCTTTTATTACTTCAGCGAAACTGCCCACACATTTCAATTTCTCTATAAAAATGACGCCTCAAGATAAATATTTTTTAGAGTCAGGACTTAAAGTTGAATCATTTATCAGAGTAGATAAAGTGGCTACGTTACACGAGAGTCTTATTAGCGGTGCGATTGGAAGAATATCTTTGACAGTGAAAGAAGAGGTATTCACAAAAATTAAAGTTTTGTACGGATTATAGATGGAAATATTTTTTTTACTAATTGGAATTGTAATAGGTGCGGCGGCTGCGTGGCTTATCTTAAAATCCAAAATTGAAAGCGCAAAGGGAATAACGCCGGAAGAAGCGGAAAGCTTAAAAAATCAAATCAACAATCTTGCAATTGAAAAGAGCAAGGCTGAAGAGCGGGATAAATTCCATGAAGATGGTCTGAAGCTAACAACTGCTGAACTGAATTCCGAAAGGATAAAAGTAATCGAGCTTAATTCTTCTTTGGCCTCACTTAAGTCAGATTATAATAATCTTCAAGACAAATTGAGCGAGCAGAAAGATGAAGTTGAAAAGCTGCAGGAGAAGTTTACAAAGGAGTTTGAAAATCTTGCAAATAAAATATTGGAAGAAAAGAGTACCAAGTTTACCGCACAGAATAAGGAAAACCTCGACCAGATATTAAAGCCGCTTAATGAAAAGATAAAGGACTTTGAAAAGAAAGTAGAAGATGTTTATGTAAACGAATCGAAGGACAGGGCGGGCTTGCGTGCGCAAATATTGGAACTGACTAAGCTAAACCAGCAGGTAAGTACGGAAGCAACAAACTTAACCAACGCACTAAAAGGACAATCAAAAACTCAAGGTAACTGGGGGGAATTTATTCTCGAAAGTATTTTGGAAAAGTCCGGTCTGGTAAAGGGAAGAGAATATATCGTTCAGGAAAGCTTAACTGCGGAAAGCGGAAAGAGATTTCAGCCGGATGTTTTGGTAAAGCTGCCGGAAGAAAAAACAATTGTTATCGATTCCAAGGTTACGCTGGTTGCTTACGAAAAATATTCTTCCTCGGAAGATGAAGAAGAAAAATCCTCCGCTCTTAGAGAACATATCATTTCAATTAGAAATCATATTAAAGGATTGAGCGGAAAGAACTATCAGAATCTTTATCAAATAAAAAGTCTGGATTTTGTTTTGATGTTTATGCCGATTGAACCGGCATTTAGTCTTGCGGTACAATATGATGCCGGAATATTTAACGATGCATTTGAGAAGAACATAGTTATCGTAAGTCCTTCTACATTGCTTGCAACTCTGAGAACAATTGCAAGTATATGGCGGCAGGAAAATCAAAATAAAAATGCTCTTGAGATTGCACGGCAAAGCGGAGCGTTGTACGATAAGTTTGTCGGCTTTGTCGATGACTTAGTTACTGTCGGCAAAAAGATTGATGATGCAAAGGGAAGCTATTCTGATGCGATGAAGAAGCTGCATGAAGGAAGCGGCAACCTTGTGAACAGGGCAGAAAAAATAAAAGCGCTTGGAGCCAAAGCGACAAAGTCTTTGCCAAAGCCGCTACTTGATAGAACGGATAATGATGAGGAGAACTTGTTAACTAATTGAATTAGGGATTAATTATACGCAGACTTATTTTCGATTATATGGAATTGGAAATTTAGCTTGCTATTTTTGACAAATTAAAGTAAATAGGATATATAGATTTTTAATTGAGTTTTAAAATGGAAACAATAAGAATAATTACAAAAGTCAAAAATAATCAGATTCACTTAACTATTCCTAAAAAACTTGAAACGGAAGATGTTGAGGTAGAAATAACGCCGATTAAGAAATTGCTTAATAATGATGAGTGGAAAAAGGATTTTAACGAAATCTCTGTTTGGGATTTAAATGAGGAAGAAATCAAGGTTAAGTCTTGGCAG
>JAJYIL010000504.1 GCA_021790055.1 Bacteroidota bacterium | reverse complement strand
TTACGAATTATACCTACGTCTTTTAGGAGAGAGTTTATTTTTCTTTTATCATATCTTGCAACTTTATTGAAGTTGAAGTTATCGAATGCCTTGCGGAAGTTCTCTCTTTTGTAAAGAATTGTACGCCAGCTAAGTCCAGCCTGGAAGCCTTCAAGTACTAAGAATTCGAAAAGCTTACGGTCACTATGAAGCGGTACTCCCCATTCCTTATCATGATATTTTATCATCAAAGCGTCATCTATAGACCAAGGACAGCGTGGAATCTCTTTCATGTCTTTCTTGCAAATGCTATGTGAAAAAAGTTAAAATCCGTTGCGGCTAAAATTAAGAAATAATTATTAGCATTTAAACTTTCTCCCGCAATTTCTTAATTTAACCGGCATAATTATTTTCTTAACGTGAAAATGCGCTTAAAGATATGCTTCAACAATAAATCCACACAAAGGTTTAATATGAAACCGATTATTACTATCAATTTTGTTTTATGTTTATTTTTTGCTTGCGTCACAACCTTTCCTCAAACCGCAAAGCAGCCATTTAAATTAACCGACTTACGAAAGCTTGTAAGGCTTGCTGATCCAGTCATCTCACCAGACGGGAATAAAATTGCATTCATAGTTTCAAAACCCGATTGGAGGAAGGATAAGGCAATACAAAATCTTGATCTTATTAATTCCAACGGTACTTCACTTCGTACTATTACTTATAAGCGAGAGCAAATTTCGAATCTAAGCTGGTCCCCGGATGGAAAGAGTCTCGGTTTTATTTCAAAAGATTCGGAGACAAAAAAGCCGCAAATATTTATTATGCCGATGAGCGGAGGAGATCCGGTATGTATTACCGATTCAAAAACCGGGGTTAAGGAGTTTACCTGGAGCCCAAATGGTAAGACAATCGCTTATGTTGCTCAGGATACTATTCCTAATCCAAAAGCTATTAAACATCACGAAGACGCTTTTAAAGTAAACGACAATAATTTCTTAGTGCGTGCAGAACTTCAGCCATGGCACTTATGGATTGTTCCGTCAACCGGAGGTAAGGCAAAGCAGTTGACAAAGGGAAAGCAAAGCCTCTGCACCGACCAGAAAACAATCTCGCCTCTTGTTTGGAGTATGGATGGAAGCTCAATCCTTTTCCAGCTTTTCCCGGATGTGTGGGAAGGAAATGGCTGGCATTGCGTAATTGGAAAAATTGAAACAAGCGGAGGCAGCATAGATACTGTAATAGCAGAACAGGGCTCAGGTAGTCCTTCATTTGCACCGCAAACAGACATGCTTGCCTTTATGCGCCCACGTAACGGCGACCAGAACAACGGTAATGCAGTTTATATTGTAAAAGATAATAAGATTGTTGATGCAACTGCGGAGCTTGCACGAAACATAAATACTTTTACATGGATGCCGGATGGAAGTACTCTTCTATTAACAGGAGAAGCAGGAACGAGATCCGTAATTTGGAAGCTGCCGGTAAATGGGAAAGCATCTCAGATTTTTCTCGGAGAGGTAAACTGCGCAAGCAAGCTCAGCATCTCTAAAAATGGTACTATTGCATTCATCGGCAATCCATCAACTCATCCGGCAGAGCTTTACGTTCTTGGCAATGAAAATAAAGCGCCCATTCGACTTACTAATCTCAACATCTTTATAGATAGTCTTTCCTTAAGCAAAACAGAAGGCATTTCATGGAATGGACCGGATGGCTTTAAGGAAGACGGCGTTCTAAATTATCCTCTTAATTACGTACCGGGGAAAAAATATCCGCTGGTAATGGTGATTCACGGCGGTCCTGAAGGTGCATCGACTGTGGAATTTTCTTCGCTGCCGCAGCTTCTTGCAGCGAAAGGTTTTTATGTCTTCCAGCCGAATTACCGCGGAAGTACAAACCTCGGGGATAAGTACCAGCATGCGATTTATAGAAACACAGGCAAAGGACCCGGCGAGGATGTAATGGCTGGTTTAAATAAAGTTGAAGAGATGGTTGCAGTTGATACAGACCGTATCGGTATTTCCGGGTGGTCTTACGGCGGCTATATGACATCGTGGTTGAACGGATATTATCCGGATAAATGGAAAGCCGCTGTTGAAGGCGCTGCGCTGAATGATTGGGTTATGGATTATACTATCGCTTATTATCAAACCGGCGATCTTTACTTTTTCGGAGGCTCACCATGGACAAAAGAATATTGGGATATCTGGCGAGAACAATCACCGATTATATATGCAAAAAATGTAAAAGCGCCTACTTTAATTATGGGAGATGTCGGAGATTCCAATGTTCCGCTTGTTAACAGCTATGAGATGTACCATGCACTAAAGGACAATGGTGTGCATGTTGAGTTTTATGCGTATCCGGCAAACACTCACTTTCCTGGCGATATTGTAAGAACATCAGACATCTTTAAGCGCTGGATTGATTGGATGGTTAAGTATCTTAAATAAAAATATTATTTGATATGATTCAAGAAGAAATCAAAATCAGCTTCGCGGAACTAAAATCCCAATTTAACCGCGTATTGTTAAAAGAGGGATTTAATGTCAAACATGCGGCAATTCTTTCGCAGATATTTGTAGAAAATAATTTATCTGGAAAAGAATCTCATGGATTAAACCGTTTCCCGGGATTCATTGATTCGGTAAGAAAAGGTTCCGTCAGAAAAAATGTTGAGCCTAAAACGATTACAAAGTTTAATGCGATTGAACAATGGAACGGTAAATCAGGAGCTGGTCCGAGTAATGCGTTGCTTTGTACAGAAAGAGCAATTGAGCTTGCAAAGGAGTTCGGCTTAGGCTGCGTTGCCCTTAGAAACACAAACCACTGGATGTGCGGAGGAACTTACGGCTGGAGAGCCGCTGAAGCAGGCTTTGCATTGATTTGCTGGACGAATGCAACACCATTGATGCCGCCGTGGGGAAGCACTGAACCGAAGCTTGGAAATAATCCGTTGGTTATTGCTATACCCAGGAAAGAAGGACATATTGTTTTAGATTTTGCGATGACTCAATATTCTTACGGACAGCTTGAGATGCTTAAGCTGCGGGATAGAACGACAGAATTTGATGCCGGTTTTAACAGCAATGGAGAATTAACAAAAGATCCTTCGGAAGTAATTAAAACAAAGCGGGCGCTGCCAATCGGGTTGTGGAAAGGT
>JAJYIL010000503.1 GCA_021790055.1 Bacteroidota bacterium | reverse complement strand
AATACCATTTGCCCGGATTGGCGCTGAAGGTCACCGCGACATCCGCGTTTTGCACATTCACCTGCGCCACCACCTGGTTGGGCGGAATGGTGATGCCGCCGGTGGCGGGATTGTGGCTGTAGCCGGTCGAAGTGCTCGAACCTGAAATAATGAGCACAAGTCCAAAATTTTCAGAAAGACTCGATTGGTTCTTAAACTATCGCCCCGATCTTGCTAATCTTGTTTCAAGATGGCGGGATAAAGGTATGAAAGAAACACGCCTCTTTTCTTTGCTGAGGGGACATCGCTTAAAGAAAATCTTAAATCGAATGCTGGATGAGACGGAATTTCTTTCGGAGTACGGAATTCGTGCGCTCTCAAAATATCATGAAAAAAATCCTTATGTACTTTTAACTGGTGGTAAGGTTTTCTCTGTTAATTATGAGCCTGCTGAGTCTCAAACCGGACTTTTCGGAGGTAATTCAAATTGGCGCGGACCTGTTTGGTTCCCGGTAAATTTTTTAATCATCGAATCGCTGCAAAGATTTCATCATTATTATGGTGATGATTTTAAAGTGGAATATCCTGTAAACTCGGGAAAGTATCTTACTCTTAAAGAAATTTCCAACGAATTAACAACCAGATTATCAAAAATATTTCTGAAAGATGAAAATGGAAATCGTCCTGTTTTCGGAGAGAATAAGAAATTTCAAACTGATCCTCATTTTAAGGATTATATTTTATTTCACGAATATTTCAATGGAGATAACGGAAAAGGATTGGGGGCTTCCCATCAAACAGGGTGGACTGGTTTGATAGCCAAGCTTCTTCAACCAAAAGTTTAATTTATTAAAAACAACTGGAGCAAAAATGAGTGAACCTACAAAAGAAAATTTTCCCGAAATAGTAATGCCTCAACCCGAACCAATAAAAATCCTTTCCGGGCAGAAGGCTTTAGTAACCGGAGCTAATTCAGGTATTGGCGAAGGCATTGCAATTCAACTTGCCAAAGCCGGCGCAGATGTTGTCGTCAATTATGTCAACAATCCCGATGAAGCAAATGCCGTGGTTGAAAAAATTAAAAAGTTAGGAGTAAATGCCGTTGCCATTCAAGCTGACGTAAGCAATGAGGCAGAGGTTATTTCAATGTTCAATCAAATGTTTAAAGAATTTGGCACTATTGATATTCTCGTTAACAATGCTGGGCTTCAACAAGATTCTCCTTTCGATAAAATGACGATTGAAAAATGGAACAAGGTCATAAGCGTAAATCTTACCGGGCAATTCCTTTGCGCCAGGGAAGCGATTATAGAATTCAAGCGCCGGGGAGTGAAAAAAGAAATTTCCTGTGCTGCTGGAAAAATAATTCATATAAGCTCCGTTCATGAAGTTATTCCTTGGGCAGGACATGTAAATTATGCCTCATCCAAAGGGGGAATAATGATGTTAATGAAAAGTATTGCCCAGGAAGTTGCACCTTTCAGAATTCGCGTAAATAGTATTTGCCCCGGCGCTATTAGAACGCCGATAAATAAAAGCGCCTGGGATACACAGGAAGCTTATAATAAGTTGATGGAATTAATTCCTTACGGTAGAATTGGAGAGGTAGATGACATAGGTAGGGCTGCTGTTTGGCTTGCTTCGGATCATGCCGATTATATCACCGGTACAAGTATTTTTATTGACGGTGGGATGACTCTGTACCCGGGCTTCGCTACTGGCGGATAAGTTCAAAGTATCCGGATTAGAATTTCTTCTAATCCGGATATATGATTTTATTTTTTCTTTTTTACGTTCCAGACTACTAAGAAGATCAATCCGATTCCTGCAAATACAACGGCTATTAATGTGAAAAATGAAACCGGTTCCATCCCGGGTTCTTTTATCATTCCTCTTTCTATTCCGTTTATGGATAGAATGTAGGCTTCAATATCCGAAATTTGCTGTTGCGAAAGCGCTTGCTGGTCTCCGAAGGCTTCCATTTTTAGTGCAGGATTTGCGCCTTTGGGAACTGCTCCATGTTGAATTATGATGTCAATATTCTTTGAAAATATTTCAGGGTCTTTGTTATATAATCTTTGTGAGATCGGATTTAAAGCCGGAACTACTCCTGTTGCTGAACCTGGGTTGGCTATTTTCCCGATGCCATTTTTACCATGACAAGCCACACAATTTTTATCAAATAATACTTTCCCGTGCTCGGTGCTGCCAAGAATTGAAGCCGCTAATCCTGCGGATTGAAGATTTACTGAATCGACTTTTGTTTGGCTTGCTGTATCTGGAATTGCAACTGTATTAGCGTTTGAATTGCTTGGTTGTGTTGAAACAATCTGCGGAGCCGATCCGGGTCCCATGTTGCTTGGTGTCAACAAAAATGCTACCAATTGATTTAGTTGTGCGACTTTCAAAAATGAAAAAGGCGGCATTATGGAAGTTGGGTTATGCAATTTTGAGTTTTGAATTTGAGCTATCAACCATTCCTTTGTCCTTCCTTTCTGAACTTCATTCGATAGATCTGGACCAACTGTTCCGCCGGTGCCCATAATTGAATGGCAACCAATACATCCTATCGATGTGAAAAGTTGTTTGCCAAGCCTTATATCATTTGAAGAAAAATTTTCTTTATGAAGAATTTCTTTTGAATTACTTTTTTGTTTAACCGCTGTTGATTCACCACTTAGATAACCGGCAATTGTTAGTATGATTACTGCCATAACTATTAACAGCCCGGTTGGAACTACAATTAATCTCTTAAATGGATTTCTAATTTTATTTTTATCAATAAATGGAAGCAATAACAATAGTAAAACAAGTACTGTGGGGATTCCTACCGTCCCTATAACTTCAAGTACACCTGGAAAGAATTTTAAAGCTTGATAAAGAAACAAAAAATTCCATTCTGGCTTTGGTACGTACGAACTATCCATCGGATCTGCAGGACCTGAAAATGGTGGCGGAGAAAATGTTGATAAGGCGACTAACGCCAACAAAATTATAATTGCTACTAAAACGTCCTTAAAAATTTGATCCGGCCAAAATTGTCCGGTTACATTTCTTTTTTCTTCCTCCCACGGTCCCACACTCCCGTGTTTTCTAAACGCTACCAAATGAAGTATTATAAACATGACAATAACCCCCGGTATAACCGCCACGTGCAATATAAAAAATCTTGA
>JAJYIL010000502.1 GCA_021790055.1 Bacteroidota bacterium | reverse complement strand
ACTCATTTTATTTACCCAACTACCGGTTTTATAAGCCGTGGATTTATGCCCGGGATTGGGCATATGGGTATTGATTTTGTGGTTAAAGTTGGAACCCCGGTTTATGCAACTGCCAGCGGTTATGTTGTGTTTGCGGGTTATACTGTTCGTGACGGTTATATGATTATACTAAGTCATCCAGGCGGTTACATTTCCGTTTACAAACATTGCTCTGTTCTGCTAAAAAAAGCACGCGATGTTGTACTTGAAGGTGAGACAATCGCTTTAAGCGGGAATACCGGCGAACTTACTACCGGTCCACATCTTCATTTTGAAATTTGGAAAGACGGTAAACCTATTGATCCTAAAAATCTTTTAAAAAATTATTGAAGGAGTAATTTACATTGAAAAATATTTCCACAGGAAGAGATGCTATTACAATTATTAGCGCAGGGGTTACTATTGAGGGTAAATTATCCAGCGACGGAAGTGTTAGAATTGATGGAATAATAAAAGGTGATGTGAATGCCCATGGCAACATCACCATTGGTGAGCACGGAGAAATTTTAGGTCAGGTAAAGGGAAGTATTATTACGTTAGGAGGAAAAGTTTTTGGTTCCATTAATGCTGATGAAAAAATTGTACTCGAATCGAAATCTATGCTGAAAGGCGACTTGATTACAAAAATCCTTGTAATTGAAGAAGGTTCCCATTTTGAAGGTAACAGCAAAATGAATTTAACTGCTATTAAAAACGAAAAAATTGCTAACCTGGAATCTTTAGCCAAATGAAAAAAAGTGAACCGGAAAAAGATAATGATAATAATCCGAATGCTTGGGTTGGATACATAGGTTTAGGATCACAACTTGCGGTTACAGTAGTTGTTATGGTCTTACTTGGCGTATGGCTGGATAAAAAATTTTCTACCGAACCAATTTTGACCATTATATTTTCTTTTATCGGTATTGCCGGCGGAATGTATAACTTTATAAAAACTGCGCTTAAATCGGGCAAATGAATAAAGCAAAAGAAACAATCTTTCTTTCTGTTGGGATATTTGCTTTTGTGGATGTTGTCTTTTTTGCCTTAAGTCTAGCATCTTTAATTTCATTCAAAGAATTTTTTTCGATATTTATTGCCTCAATTATTGCCTTAATTAATCTTCCATTGGCAGTATTTTCAATCAAAAAAGAATTAAAAAATAAGAAAGACGTAATATTTGGTTTGTTTTTTAAATTGATGGCACCCCGTATAATTTTGATGTTAGTGCTTATAATTATTTCCCTTAAATTCTTGGATATATATCGGAATAGTTTTATATTTTCTACCCTGATTTTTTATATACTTTGCCAAATTATAGAAATAAAATTACTAATTGGTGGGAAATACTAATAAGACTTTATGTTTTTAAGCCAAAACGCTAATACCACGGCCGTAGTTGATACTTTAACAAAGACTGCGCAAAATAACAGCGATCCAAGCTGGATTATGCACCATGTTTTAGATGGGCATAGTATCAGCTTTGAACCATTCGGAACTTTAATCCTTCCTCAGTTCCATGTTTTTGGTTTTGATCTGTCAATCACTAAACATGTGTTTTTCATTTTCCTAATAGCTGCGATTCTAATAATAATTGCTTTATCAGTTGCAAGGACATATAAAAAATCTATTATTCCTAAAGGATTTGCAAACTTATTTGAAGTTTTGATAATTTTTGTACGTGATGAAATAGTGGCGCCTTCAATCGGAAAAGGCTATGAATCATTTTTACCTTATTTACTTACGCTATTTTTCTTTATTCTGCTAAGTAATTTGTTCGGGCTTATTCCTTATTCGGCAACAGTTACCGGCAACATTGCAGTAACCGCTGCTCTGGCAAGTATTTCATTTGTCGTAACTCAGTTTGCAGGCATTAAAAGCCATGGGGCAATTAGATATTTCAAAGGATTAGTTCCTTCGGGAATGCCGAAATTGATTTTGATAATTATTATTCCGCTCGAGATATTAGGTTTATTTACAAAGCCGTTTGCGTTGTGCATTCGTCTTTTTGCCAACATGATTGCAGGTCATATAGTTATTTTTTCCTTGTTAGGATTGATTTTTATTATGCACACAATTTATGTTGCCCCCGTATCGGTCGGCTTTGCACTTTTCATTGAACTTTTAGAATTATTAGTTGCAGTTATTCAAGCATACATTTTCACGATGTTAACTGCCCTTTTTATCGGGATGTCTGTTCACTCAGATCATTAATTTTTTTAACAAAACAAAAATATTTAAGGAGAACAAGATGAATTTAGCATGGTTAGCAGCCGGAATCGGCGCTGGTTTAGTAGTAATCGGAGCCGGAATCGGCATTGGTAAACTTGCCGCTTCGGCAATGGATTCTATGGGTAGACAACCGGAAGCAATTTCACCTATCAGAACCGCTATGATTATTGCAGCCGCTTTAATCGAAGGCGTTTCTTTTTTTGGTCTGGTTATTTGTATCCTTTTAGCATTCAAAGCTTGACTTTGTTGTTTTAGTTCGAATAAAAAAATATAGGAAGTGTAATTATGCTTACCGTTTTTAGTTTTTTAGTACTGGCATTGGAACAAGAAGGCGGCGGCAGTTTGATTGATGTTAATCCGGGTGTCGTTTTTTGGACTGTAGTTACTTTTATCTTTCTTCTCTTAATACTGAAAAAATTTGCATGGAAGCCGATTCTTATTGCTTTGGATCAGCGTGAAAATGCAATCAAGGAATATTTAGAGAAAGCAGAAAAAGCTAAGCAAGAAGCCCAAAAAATATTAGACGAAAATCAAGCTAACCTTGCAAAGGCAGAAGAAGAATCGAAAAAGATTATAAACCAAAGCCGCATCTATGCTGAAAAACTTAAAGACCAAATTATTAGTGAAAGCAGATCGGAAGCAAAGAAAATTATCGATGAAGCTTCAGCTGAAATCGAAAGGAAAAAAGACGCCGCATTTGATGAACTAAAAAATCAAATTGCGGAGATTGCTGTGCAAGCTGCCGGAAAAATTTTGGATGAGAATCTTAATGTAGAAACTCAGAAAAAAATTGCAAATAGGTATATCGGAGAAATAACGAAAAATTAATTCTATGAGCGAATATAAGGTCTCGGTTAGATATGCAACTTCCTTGCTGGATACAGCAAAAGAAAAAAATATCGTTGAAA
>JAJYIL010000501.1 GCA_021790055.1 Bacteroidota bacterium | reverse complement strand
AAATCATTAGAGGATTAAGTACATTGTCTTTTCTTTCATCTGTAAATTTTGGCTTTCCGCAAACGACCATGATATCCGGGTAAGTATAAAGACCAAAAGACTCAACAAAAAGACGCATGTCACTGTTATAGACAAAACAATCTTTACTTTTAAGCTGATTGTGTAAAAATGTCGTAATGTTTACAGCAATTAGATTATGATTATTGCCTGCTCCAGCAAATGCAAACATTTCGCCGTTGTAATATTCGCTCTTATATTCTGCTTGCCTTTCTATTTCAAGGTAATCTTCAGGTGTTATAAATGTTTTAGGCTTCTTGTCCATATAAAAATTTTTTCTAATCTCAGGATAAATGTAACGAAACTTAACCAAACATGAAAAATAAAATTTCAGTGCAGGTTTCTTTGCCTTTCAAAACAAGTTAGATTATTTTTAACATCAAATTTTTGAAATCAATTAGAGGATATGATGAAAACTCTTCTCACAATATTTTTAATATTACCATTCCTTCTCTCAGCCCAGGAAAAACATCCGTTAACTGTAGATGATCTCTGGGCGATGAAAAGAATTGGTACCTTTGAGCTTTCTCCAGATGGAAAGACATTTGCTTTTACAGTCACTACGTACAGTATGAAAGAGAATAAAGGCAACACGGATATTTATTTGATAAATACCGACGGCTCGGATATTCGTCCGCTTAAAAATTCAGAGAAAAGTGAATCTATTCCTAAATTCTCTGCCGACGGAAAGAAGATTGCTTATCTTGTTGATGATCAAATTCATACCTGCAATCTTGATGGCTCTGATGATCAACAGGTAACGGATTTGTATACCGGTGTTGATGATTACAGATGGTCGCATGACGGTAAAAAATTTCTAATTATCTCTTCGGTTTATCCTGACTGCCCAAATCAGGAGTGCGATAAAAAGAAGGATGATGAGAAAAAAGAATCAAAGCTTAACGTAAGAGTTATTACTCATCTCATGTTCAGGGATTGGAATAGATGGCTGAACGATAAAAGAAGCCATATCTTTTTATTTGATACCGGGACAAAGGAATATTCCGACTTGACTTACATGATGCACAATGATGTTCCTCCGCTTGATCTTGGAAGTGATAATGATTTTAATTTTTCGCCAAACGATAAACAAATCGCTTTCACGATGAATCCAAATTCGGTTGTGGCAAACAGTACCAACAACGAAGTTTATGTTGTAAATATTGCCGACATCAAGAAGAATGAAAAAGCGCCGATGAAAAAAATCTCGGTGAGTAAAGGAGACGATTGCCAGCCGGTTTATTCTCCTGATGGAAAATACATCGCATTCGCGTCGATGCTTATACCGGGTCATGAGTCAGATCAATCTTACCTTGTTTTATATGATAGAGCAACCGGCAAGTTAAAAAATCTAACCAAAGGATTTGACCGATCGGTGAGCGAAATTGTCTGGTCACCGGATTCGAAAGAAATTTATTTTACAGCTAATAATGAAATCTTTAATTCTGTTTATAAGATTGATATAAACACCGGCAAGATCAAATTAATATTGAAAGACCATAGCAATACCAATTTAGTTGTATCGCCTGACGGAAAGACTGTTTATTTTAAGCAGCAAAAGTCAACACTTCCGTATGAAATTTTCTCAATGAACTCAAGCGGCGGAGACATAAAGCAAATTACTCATTTGAACCAGGAACGCTTAGCAAACATTGAAATGATTCCCCTTGAAACTTTCTGGTGTGAAGGTGCAGCGGGCAAGATGATCCAGTCTGAAATAATTAAACCTCCATTTTTCAATCCTGCCAAAAAATATCCTATGATATTCTTAATTCACGGCGGACCGCAGGGGCACTGGGAAGATGACTTTCATTACCGCTGGAATACCGAGCTGTTCGCATCAAAAGGTTATGTTGTTATTGCACCAAATCCTACCGGAAGCACCGGCTATGGTCAGCCTTTTACAAATGCAATTTCGGGAGACTGGGGCGGCAGACCTTATCAGGATTTGATGGACGTTTATGATTATGCCGTTAAGCATTTTAATTTTATCGATAAGAAAAATACTTTTGCGGCAGGTGCATCTTACGGCGGTTACATGATTGATTGGATTGAAGGTCATACAAATCGTTTTAATGCACTGGTTGCTCACGATGGCGTTTTTAATACAGTAAGCATGTGGGGAACCACTGAAGAACTTTGGTTCCCCGAATGGGAATTCAAAGGTACTCCCTGGACCAACAGAGCATTGTACGAGAAATGGAACCCGGAAAGATTTATTCAGAATGCAAAAACACCAATGTTGATAGTTGAAGGCGGTCATGATTACCGGGTACCTGAAGAACAAGCGTTTCAATTATTCACATCGCTTCAAAGACTTGGAGTTGAAAGTAAGCTATTGTATTTCCCTGACGAATTCCATTTTGTAATTAAGCCGCAAGATGCCCGTTTCTGGTGGAATTCTGTTTTCGAGTGGTTCGATAAACATAAAAAGTAAGGAAGATTTATGACAGAGTTGGACTTTGATCTTGACGAGAAAAGTGATCTCTCAGCATTAGCCTTCGGCGGTAAGACCGAGGAAGAAGTAAATGAAAATATTAAGTACGTGGAAGAGAACCTGTGGGCAAAGCTTGAACGCGTTGGAAAGAAAATCTCTTTTGCAAAGGATATTTTCGCTTTGTACAGGTATATTCGCGATCCGCTTGTTTCGTGGCACCGCAAGGCAATTGTAGTTGCGGGGCTGATTTATTTTATATGCCCGGTTGATGCAATACCGGATATAACTCCGTTCATCGGTTATCTAGATGACCTTGGAGTTATAGCCGCCTTGCTAAAATTCCTTGGACATGAGTTAGTTCCGTATTACGATCTTTCTTATAGAGCTTAAGATTGGAAATTCAAATATCATTTGAGTAGTAATTTCAAATCACTGTTTGCAGTAGTTACTTTAAATTGAAGCTTTAAGAATTTAATATTACCTTTGTATTAAAGCACAATTATAATTAGGATGTAAAATGGAAGAAGATATTCTACGCGAAATACTTCAGGAAATGAAAGGTTTCCGCTCAGATTTGAGCCAAACAAATAGACGATTGGATGGACTTACTGCTTCTATGGTTGTATTGCAGCAAGGATTTTCAGATATGCGTTTTGAATTAATT
>JAJYIL010000500.1 GCA_021790055.1 Bacteroidota bacterium | reverse complement strand
ATAAAAAAGGAATGGAGGAAGAATATTTTACCGCTGACGTTGCACTAGACGGAAAAGAAGGATTAAAGATGGCAACTTCAGAAGATTATGATGCAATAATAATGGATATAATGCTTCCGTTCATTGACGGAATTTCTCTTCTGAAAGAAATCAGGAAGAGAGAGATTATAACGCCGGTTTTGATGCTAACCGTAAAAGACAGCTTAAAAGATAAAGTAGAAGGATTGGACGCGGGTGCGGACGATTATCTTACAAAGCCTTTTGCATTTGAAGAATTAGTAGCAAGAATAAGAGCTTTATTAAGAAGACATGAATCATCGAAAACTCCGACACTTCATGTTGGTGAGTTAGTTCTTGATTTGCAATCGCATAAAGTTTTAAGAGGCGAACAGGAAATTCTTTTAACTCCGAAAGAATATGCTATTTTAGAATATCTGATGAGAAATTCAAACAAAGTAGTTTCAAGGACAAAATTGATTGAACATGTGTACGAATACCATTTTGATCCTGAAACAAATATTATAGATGTTTATATTAATAAAGTTCGCGCTAAAGTTGATAACAATTTTGATAAACCGCTAATTCATACTATACGAGGGATTGGATACATAATAAAAGATGAATAATTATTTATCGTACAGCTATGAATAAGCTAAGACTTTTCGTTTCTTCTACAAGATTTAAGTCTACCATCTGGTACTCATCATTATTTTTAATTTTGGAAATTTTGTTGGGGGCGTTGATCTATCTTTACCTTTATAATACACTTTTAGATAATCTTGACCTTGGTCTGAAAAACCAAGCCAAAGCAATATTGCACCATGTTGTCGAGAAACATAAGGATATAGATAACTTCGTACCTGATTCAGTCTATGCAAGTCCCGAAGACCTAATTTGGGATGTTATTTACAATGAAGTTGCGCTCAATCAAAGAAACAACTACATACAAATTAACGCTAAAGACAAGATAGTATTTAAGTCGGCAAATCTTCAGGATGATACACTTTCCTTCCCTTTGAAAAATGCGCCGGTGAATTTATTTAGTTTTACAGACACAACTTTATCTCAAAAACCGATCAGGTGTGTTAAGCTAAATGAGGGGCAATATAAGATATTTGTTGCCTTTCCGATTCATCAGATTATTCAAACGTTGACAAGTCTGGTGCATATATTTGAGCTGT
The DNA here is from genome assembly GCA_021790055.1 of Bacteroidota bacterium. GTDB lineage: Bacteria > Bacteroidota > Ignavibacteria > Ignavibacteriales > Ignavibacteriaceae > FEN-1297. The sequence goes on along the minus strand of JAJYIL010000500.1, from coordinate 1,983 downwards.
TAGCTCCTATATTTATTATAATCTCAATAATCGGCGGCGGTATAATTTCAGCCAAATCACTTTCAAGAATTGACGCAATAATTAAGAAGACAGAGGAGATTACCGCACTTAATCTTGACGAAAAAATTATCGGGGAAAAATATAGCGATGAATACGGCAGGCTTGTTAAGAAGATGAATGAAATGATCAGCAGAATTAAAACTTCAATCGATTACATGAACCAATTTTCAATTTCGGCTGCTCATGAATTGAAGACACCTCTTACAATATTGCGCGGTGAAACAGAAATTGCGTTAAAATCCCGCAAGACACCTGAAGAGTATATTGAAGTCTTGAAAAGTAATTATGAAGAGACCATAAGACTGACAAAAATTATCGACAATCTTTTCTTCATATCAAAAATCGATCATTCTTTAATTGATATAAATAAATCCCCGGTACATATTGACGATTTCCTAAAAAACGTTACCGAGAGTTTAAAGATTTTGGGAATTGAAAAGGGAATCACCTTAACAATCATTCCCTCTTCAAATCCCTTAGTAGAAATTGATAAAGAATTAATGACGCAAGCTTTTTCAAACTTGATTGATAATGCAATCAAATACGGCGAAGAAAATAGCGAGATAATTATTAAGAGTGAAGCGTACGACAGCGATAAAATTAAATTGAGCGTAATTAATAAAGGAGAAGGTATTCCCACAGAATCGCTGCCAAAAATATTCAATCGTTTCTACCGGGTGGAATCGTCGAGAAATAGAAGCACCGGCGGTGTCGGTTTGGGTCTTTCAGTTGTAAAAGCAATAGTGACCTGGCATGGCGCGGAAATTATTGCAAAATCGGAAGCAAACAAAACTACTGAATTTTCAATTATTATAGGGAAAAGCCAACACAATAAATTTCCGGAATCTCAAGCCGTATAAAAAACCTATTTTTCTCCGAATAATTTCTCCCAACTTTCAGTCGAAAGGCTTGTATTCGCCTTCTCATCCTCTGCTTTCTTACTTGAAAGAGAATTCAACATAGCGGAAAATTCATTACTGGATAATACTTGACATCCATTAACGCGGGCAAAGTTTTTAATTTCCAAGTCCGATGATACGACAATAATATTTCTCGAATTTTTGGAAGAATCGATCTGACGTTTGATCTTTGCATCTGCTTTTTCGTTCATGCTATAAACAATTTTTATATTGGAAAGCTTCACAGGTATACTCTCATAACCATCAAAGTGGAGTGTAACATTGACCTTCCTTCCATAAAAGAAATCATCTATCATAAAGGCAAGCTTATCTCTTGTTGCTTGATTATCATGATTACTAAGTAATTTTTTGAAAGACTTAATTTTATAGATTAAATTATTCCCATCGATAATATAATTTTTCATAAAAGGAGTTCGTGTTTTTATTGTCAATTTACTTTCCGTTATAAAATTGATCTCTCTTTGTAAGCTTCAAATCTTGAAGCTGCGGAGCTTTGACTCTAATTTCAAAATAATAACCTGAATAAATTCCAATTGGATTCCAAGTAAAATTCATTTCCCAACAATGCAGATCTCTTGAAATTTTGATTTGAGGTGCAGCAAATTGATGAGCTTCAAAGTCGTAACTTCCGGCAAAAGAAAGCTTCCAATTCGGAGTCAGATTGAAATCAAGACTTGCACTCATGTTAGAAATTTTTGTGGGGTTATATGGATCAACCTTTGAGTAAGTGAAGTTATAACTTATATATAAATTCCACGGGATGGTGAAATCAGCTTTCTTTTCAGAGTAAATTCCCTGGTAAACAGTTTTATCCGATTGTTCTAAGGTATAAGCACTTTCGGCAGAACTATTTTTTTCTTTAGAAGAAGCCGATTTTAATTTTTCTCCGGAGAGACTAGTCGATACAGAAAAATTAAAACTTGTTAGTCTTAATAAACCTTTCCCTTCATCAACCAAAAATTTATTTATTCTGCTAATACCGGGCGCATAGTCATACATAGAG
>JAJYIL010000499.1 GCA_021790055.1 Bacteroidota bacterium | reverse complement strand
GCAAGGTTAAAAACTTATTCCGAGGAGTTTCATGATCTCGAGCAATACACATATTAATATCCTTTTAATAGAAGACGAAGACTTCGATGTAAACAGGATAAAAAAGACGATCAGCTATTATGATGCGAGAATTAAGGTACTTGACACCGTTTCGAACGGGATGGCAGCTCTGGAGCTTGTTGAAAAAGACCCCGACAAATACGATGTTGTGATACTCGATTATCAAATTTCAGGCGGACTAAAAGGAGAAGAACTGATTTCTAAAATAAAGGAGATTGATCCGTTCATCCAGATAATCGTTATTACCAAGATGACAATAAACATTACCGATTACAATTTTGCCAGCAGCTTAATTAAGTCCGGTGCATTCTGGTACTGTACAAAATATCCCGGCAATATTGAAGACTATATTTATCAGCCTACAGATTTTACCCTGAGCATCTTTAATGCTTATGAAAAGAAGAACCTTGAAAAGCATAAGCTGAAATCGGATAAGAAGCTGCGGCAGAATATCGCTAATATTCTGGAGACCAAGAAGATCATCGGGGATTCCAAGCCGATACAGCAGCTTATAGAAAGCATTGACAGATATGCCAAGAGCGATGCCAACATTTTAATCAGCGGTCCTTCGGGCACCGGCAAAGAGCTTGTTGCATGGAATATTCATTTTAAGAGCAAACGGAAGTATGAAAACTTTGTCCCGATAAACTGCGGCTCTATTCCTGCCGATCTTATAGAGAGCGAGTTGTTCGGCTATCAAAAAGGCGCTTTTACAGGCGCGAACAGTACAAAGCCCGGCTTGTTTGAAGTCGCAAACAACGGAACAATTTTTCTTGATGAGGTTGCTGAGCTTCCGCTGCCTGCGCAGGTAAAGCTTTTGCGTGTTATTCAAGACGGTGAAATTGAAAAGATAGGCAGAACTGAAAAGCTATCAGTCAACGTAAGAATAATTGCGGCAACTAATAAAAACTTAGCCAACGAAGTAAACAACAACCGCTTCAGAGAAGATTTGTATTACAGGCTGAATGTAGTGCCGATTGATATCGTACCATTGAAGCAAAGGGGAAATGATATAATACTTCTTTTTGATTACTTCCTGAATTATTTCAGCCTTGATCTCGGAGTAGATATTCCGGAGGTAGACGAAAAAGCAAAAGACATTCTGCTGAATTACAAATGGCCCGGCAATGTGCGTGAGCTTAGGAATGTTGTTCAAAGGCTTATCCTTAACTGCAACGGGAAGATAGAAGCAAAGGATATAAGCGACCCGATGATTTTGAGAAACCACCTGATAATGAAAGATGAAACGAACTTCGAGGAATTGTATCAAGGTCAGGTACTTCAATTAAAAGAGATGGAAAGGATCTTCCGGAAGAAATATATCGCTTATGTAAGAAGCATTTCCAACTCTGATTCAAGCGCTGCTGAGAAGCTCGGCATTGCGCCTTCTAATTATTATAGAATGTGCAAAGAGCTCGGATTCAAGTAGAAATACAACTCCTATCTTAATCGTACTCTGATTTTGCAGGCAAGATTTCATTTAAGAATTATGAAAGTTTAAAAATATATTAAAGCTTTAATGACTCCCTCTTTATAGTTTGAAACAATATCAAAAGCCTCTGCCGTCTTTTCAAGCGGGAACCGGTGAGTAATCATAAACCCTGGAGAAATCCTGCCTGATGAAATTAAATCGATAACAGGCCGGACGCTTTTGTTTTGCCGTCTTACATTCTGGATAGTTATTTCTTTCCTTCTAATCTTACTGATTTCAAATGAAATAAAATCCACCTCCGGAATTCCAACAAGCAAAAGCATTCCACCCGGCTTAAGCATCTCAACTGCCTGATCAATTGCTTCCTGTTTACCGCAGCATTCAAAAACAAAATCAAGTCTGTCCGGATTTGTTTTCAAGATTGAAATAACTACATCTTCTTTTGCCGGATTGCCGATCCAAATAGCACCGGCATTTGAAGCAATGTTCAAGCGGTAATCAAGCTTATCGGTTACAAAAATATTTTTATAACCAAACGCTTGAAGACAAGACATTACGCTTAGCCCGATTGGTCCGCTGCCGAGAATTCCGATTGAACTTTCTTTATTGACCTCCTTACCGGCATGTGCAAACAATAGCTGGACTGCATAATATCCGATTGATAATGGCTCAACAAGCATTGCCAATTCCGGATAAATATTATTCGGTACGATGAAACAATTCTCTTCCGGCATAATAATGTATTCTGCAAGGCAGCCTTCTATTTGCCCGGGACAGCCGAGAAATTTTTGATTCAGGCACGTATGCTCTCTTCCGCTTTTGCATTGAGAGCATTCGTGGCAGGCAACTAGCGGATCTATTGCAACAACATCGCCGCGTTTAATTTTTTTAACATTACTTCCCGTGTAGATAACAGTTGCCGAACATTCATGCCCGATTGTAAAAGGAAATTCAATTACCTGGTCGCCGATTTTCCCTTCCGTGTAATAATGAATATCCGAACCGCAAACGCCGACAGAATTTATTTTAAGCAGAACATCATTTGGATTTTTTATCCCCGGCTTTGAGCTTTCAAAAACTTTGAAAGTTTTTATTCCTGTGAGAGATGCTTTCTTCATTACCAACACTCTTTCATTTATCAGTTCGTAATCTTGCTTTTACTCTTAATCGAATTGTTTCGAGTAAGAATACAATCAAGATTAAGAGTAATACAGAATGAATACACGCTAATCAAATATATAATTTCTAACATCGATGGTTTGCATCCCTGCTTTTGTAGCAGCTTCCAAACCGGGATCACCATCTTCAAAAACCAAACAATCCTTTGGTTGAATATTTAGTCGTCTGGCTGCCGCAAAAAATATTTCCGGATCTGGCTTAGGTTTGAACGGATCGTCAGCAGTCAGAATTGTATTAAACAGATCATGAATGCCGACAACCTTTAATTCAGAGTGAACAATTTCCTTTACGCTGCCTGAGACAACAGCAAGCGGCAGCTTACCATAGTACGATTTTGCGACATCAACAATAGGTTTAATAGGCTTTACATCTGAAATATGCCGGATAAAATATTCATGTTTTGCTTTTACTATTTTCTCCGGTTCAATTGAAGTATGGAATTCTTCATTATATAAATCGATTATTTCAGCTTCCTTCATTCCCTTAAGAGAGAAAAGAAATTTTTCA
>JAJYIL010000015.1 GCA_021790055.1 Bacteroidota bacterium | reverse complement strand
AACGTTACCTGAAGATACTGTCACGGCTGTAAAAGATGAAAATACTGTAGTGAACAAGTTCCAATTATATCAAAACTATCCCAACCCGTTTAATCCGTCTACAGCTATCAGCTATCAGCTATCGGCAGTCAGCTTTGTTACATTGAAAGTGTACAACATACTTGGGAAGGAAGTTCAAACTCTTGTAAACGAACAGCAGAGTGCGGGGAATCATTCTGTAACTTTCAATGCCGGTAATCTTGCAAGCGGAGTTTACTTTTATCAATTAAGAGCCGGTGCTTTGTCCGCCGGAAAGTCGGGACAGGCAGGCTCATCAATCTTTATTTCAACTAAAAAACTTTTGCTTATGAAATAATTTCAATTAAGAGGTAAAAAAATGAAGAACTTATTGCTAATCTTGACATGCTTATTCGTAATAAGCAGTTTATGTATCGCCCAGAGCAGCGATCTATTAAAAGATTCAAAGCAGGCATCCACTAATATTCGCGGGGAAGAATTTCCCAGGGTAGATTCTCAATCGAGGGTAATCTTTCGCGTTGATGCGCCAGATGCCAATAAAGTTCAAGTGGACATATTACACGTTTATGATATGACAAAAGGAAAGGACGGCATCTGGACTGTAACAACCAATCCATTGCCGCCGGGCTTTCATTATTATTATTTGATGATCGACGGCTACCGCTTTGCAGACCCGGCAAGCGAATCATTTTACGGAGTCGGCAGGATGATGAGCGGAATAGAAATCCCGGCGCCTGACCAGGATTTTTATATGCCTAAGAACGTACCTCACGGACAAATAAGCGAGTGTTATTATTTATCAAAGGTATTAAATGCCTTCAGCAGGTTTTATGTTTATACTCCGCCTGGTTATTATAAGAATATAAAAAAACGTTACCCGGTACTTTATCTTCAGCATGGAATGGGCGAAGATGAAACAGGCTGGGGAAACCAGGGCAAAGTCAATATTATCATAGATAATCTGATAGCCGAAGGAAAATGCAAGCCGATGATTATAGTGATGTCTAACGGCGATTGCAGCATGATGTTTAAACCCAAGCCGGGTCAAAATGTAAATGAAGCGCGAAAGGAGTTTGGTGCAAAGTTTACTCCCATATTACTGCACGAAATCATTCCGTATATTGATAGTCATTTCAGAGTTCTTACCGGCAGAAATGATCGTGCTTTGGCTGGCTTATCCTGGGGCGGATACCAAACATTCCAGATCGGGCTGAGCAACTTAGACAAGTTTGCATATCTCGGAGCCTTCAGCGGATTCGCGCCTTTCAATCCCGAAAAGGATTTGAAAACCGTTTACAATGGTGTCTTCAGCAATAGTAAAGAATTTAATAAAAAAGTTCATGCATTCTTTTTAGGTATTGGATCTGAGGAAGGTCCTCGCATGCAGCAGCTTAGCGATTTATTGACGAAGGCAGGAATAAATAATACTTATTATGTATCTCCGGGAACCGCGCATGAATGGCTGACCTGGCGAAGATGCCTTTACCAGTTCGCTCCGATGCTTTTTAAAAATTAGATATAAGATGATTATACAACTATTTTACAGATTTAAAACTTTGAAAGGAAACAGCTTTGCAAAAGATGAAAAATAACTTTTATAAGCTGCTCAGGGTTACATTATTTTCCGCAATATGTATTCTCATAGCAGTTGCATACATTCAAACTACCTTTGCACAACAAAATGTCAGGCAGTCGCCAGGAGTTCCGGCGGCAATGGCTGCAAAGGCTAATGCACCAATTTATTTAAATACCAAATACTCATTCAGGGAACGAGCTGCAGACTTAGTTTCCCGGATGACTCTGGAAGAAGAAGTAAAACAGCTTCATACTAATTTTGCACCAGCTATACCCAGATTAGGGGTGCACCAGTATTTTTACTGGAGTGAGGGACAACATGGAATTAATGCGATGTTCGGTAATATCCACAACGGTCATGGCGAACAGAGGTTCGCTTACGGTGCACCTCATGCAACCAGCTTTCCGGTTAACTTTGCAACTACTATGAGCTGGGACCCCAAACTCATTTATAAGGAAACTCAGGCTATCTCGGACGAGGCGCGCGGCTTTCTTGATAAATCGTTGTTTGGCAAAGATCAGAATAATCTGGGAGAATCGCGTGATGATTATGGAAACCTGACTTACTGGGCTCCGACAGTAAATCTGGACAGGGATCCCCGTTGGGGACGTACCGATGAGGCGTTTGGCGAGGACCCGTTTCTTGCTTCGCGCATGGAGGCAGCATTTGTGGATGGTTATCAGGGACAAACTATGGATGGAAAGCCGGAAACAGGCTATCTAAAAGTAGCTGCAACCGCCAAACATTATGCGTTAAATAATATTGAGAACAATCGCCAGGGTATCTCCTCCGATGCGAGTGACGAGGCAATAAGGGATTACTACCTGGCTCCATTCCGATACCTTATTGAACATGCGCATGTAGCGGGGCTGATGACTTCCTACAACGCAATTAACGGAACTCCGGCTGTGGCAAACACCTATACGGTCAATGAACTGGCTCAGCGGACGTTCGGGTTTAACGGGTATATCACTTCGGATTGCGGTGCCGTTGCAACAACTTACGAAGTGTTTCCCCGAGGTCATTACTGGGCGCCGCCGGGGTGGACATTGGAGCGGAAGGACCATAAAACGATCTGGATAAATAATAAAACCGGGAAGACGGTTCCGGGAGAGGTTGGAGGTATGGCTTTTGCGGTTGCGGCAGGTACTGATCTAAACTGCACCGGAGCTGAGTACACTATAACAAACGTCAAGAAAGCAATAAACGCAGGTATTCTGAGTAAAGGTGTTATTGACAGGGCGCTTACAAAGGTCTTTACCATCAGGATGAGAACCGGTGAGTTCGACCCACCGGACAAGGTTCCCTACACGAAAATCACCAAAGATGTAATTCAGAGTCCTGCACACCAGAAGCTTGCTGAAGAAGTAGCAGAGAATACGCTGGTGCTTCTGAAAAATGATCCTGTGCCCGAAAAGAATACGAAGTTACTCCCTCTTAATGCAAGTGAATTGCACAAGATTGTAATTGTCGGCGACTTAGCAAATAAGGTAACGTTAGGCGGTTATTCGGGTGACCCTACCTTGCAAGTTAATGCGGTACAGGGAATAACTAGCGAGGTGAAATCTGCCAATCCTAATGCTTCCGTAATTTTCGATAGCACCGGTACATCTACAACAGCTGTAAAACCTGCATGGCTAAGTGACAAAACTAAGTCAGACATTAAAAGCGCAGATCTGGTTGTAGTATTTGTAGGAACCGATGAGGCTATTTCACGTGAAGGTCTTGATCGTGCAAGTCTGGCAATGCCGGGAAACTTTACATCGTTGATCTACCAGGTAGCGGATTTAGGTAATCCGAATATGGTATTAGTAATTCAGTCTGTTGGACCGATAGAGATTAATTATATAAAACATTATTTCCCGGCAATCCTTTTCAGCAGCTACAACGGTGAGAGCCAGGGAACGGCATTAGCCAATGTAATGCTGGGCAAGAAAAACCCGAGCGGACACCTCGACTTTACCTGGTACATGAATGATACACAGCTTCCAAGCAAGTCAGACTATTATTTGACTCCAACCAAAACCGATTTCTTAGGACGCACCTATATGTACTTCAGAGGCGGCTTTGTAGGCAGTTTCCGCCACTTTACTATTATACCTCCAACCTATCCGTTCGGATATGGATTAAGTTATAGTCAATTTAAAATCTCCAACGTCAGTGTGTCGAACAAACAGATATCGCCGGATGACAATGTGAATGTACATTTTGATGTAACGAATACCGGAAGTATTGCGGGGGCTACCGTTGCTCAACTTTATGTAAGCTCTCCTAAGGTTAAAGGGAAAGAACTGCCTATCGAACGTCTGAAGGGTTTTCAAAAAACAAAGGACCTCAAACCGGGAGAAACTCAACATATCACATTGAATGTTAAGGCTGCCAACCTGGCTTTCTGGAATGAGGATGAGTTGAAAAGCGTGGTATACAACGGTACCTACCTGTTCCGGGTTGGCTATAATTCCAGCGACATAGCCGATTCTGCAGCCGTGAATATTCAGGGAATACTTACTCCAAAAGTAATACACGTTACCATACAGCCGGAACAATTGGTTTATCATGTGGGTGATACCATAAACCTGAATGGGAAAAACAAATGGATTGAAAGCGATATTAACCCCAACATGGAAGAGCGACATGCCAGGGCAGACAACATAATTGAAGCGGTAAATAATGATGGTTCGTTTGTCAATTTGACCAATGCAAAAGTACAATATCAAAGCAACAACAACGCAGTAGCAACAGTAAATGATAACGGCATAGTTAAGGCAAGAGGAAAGGGTGTTGCTACCATTAGTGCAACTGTTGAGGGTGTATCAGGCTCATCAGTAATCGTTGTTAAATAAATTAACTCAAAATTTTAAGGAGCTCTAATGAAAAGAAGAGAATTTTGTCAGATGGTTGGATTGGGAGCTACGGCTGCTGCTTTTCCTATTGCAGCTAAAGCGAAAAGTTTTCAGGATGCAGTTTCGAAAAAAGGAGTTCCAAATTTTCCTATATCGGAATGGCAGGCAGTAGTTGATGAAGGTTGGGGAACTGCCGGAGATGCTGCTGGTCCGGGGACATGGGATGGAGTAACTTTAAAATCTCCTTCCATTCCCGGCTTAGCCGGAGAAGGACCTTTCAAGCCCGAATGGGATTCACTTCTTAATTATGAAGTGCCGGACTGGTACCGGGATGCTAAGTTTGGTATATGGGCGCATTGGAGTCCGCAATGCGTGCCTGAAGACAGCGACTGGTATGCGCGTAATATGTACCAACAGGGACAGAGACAGTATGACTACCAGGTTAAACATTACGGTCATCCTTCTAAGTTCGGTTACAAAGATCTCTGTGCACAATGGACACTGCTTAACTGGGATCCGGAAGGTATGATTGAACGATACAAAAGAGCAGGGGCGAAATTATTCCTTGCACTGGCAAATCATCATGACGGCTTTGACTCATGGGATTCAAAATATCATTCGTGGAATGCGGTAAAAATGGGACCGAAGCGCGACGTAATTGGCGCATGGGCAGCAGCAGCACGGCAGCAAGGTCTACATTTTGGGGTCACTGTTCACGCTGCACGGAATTGGTGGTGGTTCCAGGTAGCTCATCTTTGTGATAAGACCGGTGCACTTGCCGGCGTACCTTATGATGGTCAGCTAACCAGGGCAATGGGCAAAGACCAATGGTGGGAGGGTTTTGATCCACAGGAGCTGTACGGACAAAAACACGGTATCCATGAAAATCCTAATGAAAAATATGTCCGCAACTTTTATGACAGAGTCCGCGACCTCATATATCAGCATAATCCCGACCTTCTGTATTTCGACAACGGCGGTTTGCCGCTGGGCTGGGCTGGTATGAACATCGGTGCGTATTTTTATAATCATAATCTTAAGACTCATAACGGAAAGCTTGAAGCAGTTCTGAATATTAAACAAGTTCCCGACGAACATGCAAAAGCAGTTGTTGCGGATTATGAACGAGGCGTAACAGAAAGCATTATGCCGCATGCCTGGCAGTCGGAAACGTGCATCGGCGACTGGCATTACAACAGGTGGCGATACATTAACCACAGTTATATGAAGCCCGATGAAGTCATACACTGGATGGTTGATGCCGTAAGTAAGAACGGTACATTTATTCTCAATATACCGGGCAAGCCGGATGGAACAAATGATAGGGATGAAATAGCAATCCTTGAACAGATCGGAAGCTGGATGCAGACTAACGGCAATGCAATCTATTCAACAAGACCTTGGAAGACTTTCGGTGAAGGACCTCATGCTGTCAAGTCAGGCGCCTTTGCAGGCAACAGTACGAAGGCTCTCGATTCAAGCGACATCAGGTTTACAAGCAGTAAAAATGGAAAGACTGTTTATGCTATAGTACTTGGCTGGCCAAAAGAGAAAAGCTTCCAGGTAAAGAGCCTTGGTACTTCTTCGTCCTTGAATCCGGGTAAGGTTGAGCATGTTGAGCTTCTCGGATGTGTAGACAAGCTTGAATGGAACCAGCAGTCAGAATATTTATCGGTTGATAAGCCGTTAATCAAGCCATGCGATTTTGCGTATGCCTTAAAAATCAGTATGGCATAAGAAACGAGAGTGAAATTTAGCAGTGCAACTGCTGTAAGAATTATGTCCGACAGTATAACCGTCGGACAACTGTTGAACTAAAAAGAATTTACGTCTCATGATAGACATCCTTTGGTTAATGGAATTTTGGAGTGTCACATAGTGATGGTTATGCCAATGGCTTAACCGCCATTACTCCATTATTCCTCCAAAGGAATTTTTCGAACAATTTTCAGTTGAATAAAGTTTACACAATGCAATTAAGAAATCATAGGATTAGGATATGATGAAAACATTAAAAATCGTCTTTGCATTTTTATTCCTCCTATCACTTAACATAACCGCACAGGAGGTAATAAATTTATATCCCGGCGCTATTCCAAATTCGAAGCCATCCGATTTAAAGGAAACCGAAAGAATGGGGATGTATGCGGGGGTAACCAAACCTACCTTGGAAATTTTCTTACCGAAAAAAGAAAAATCTACCGGTGTCGGAGTGGTTATTTGTCCGGGGGGCGGATATTCAGTAGTCGTCTATCAAGCGGAAGGAGTAAGGACAGCGAAAGAATTTGCCAAAGAGGGCGTTGCTGCTTTTGTTTTGAAATACAGGCTTCCCAGCGACTCAACAATGATAGATAAAAAAATCGGTCCTTTGCAGGATGCACAGCAGGCAATTAAAGATGTAAAGGAGAATGCAGAAAAGTGGGGAGTCGATACAAGCAAAGTCGGCATAATGGGATTCTCTGCCGGCGGACATGTAGCTTCGATGGAAGCTACACATTATCAAAAGGCTCTAATCGAAAATAAGGATAATATAAATTTGCGTCCCACATTTCAAATACTGGTTTACCCGGTAATAAGCATGGAAGATAAACTGACGCATCTCGGCTCAAGAACAAATTTATTAGGTAAGAATCCTTCGCAAAAAGAAAAGGATGAATTCTCAAGCGAACTGCATGTTGATGCGAATACGCCGCCGGCTTATATAACTCAAGCTGGGGACGATACTACCGTTGATGTTGATAACAGCATAGTTTATTATGAAGCATTGAGGCACCATGGAGTTGCCGCAGAGCTTCATTTATATCCGCATGGCGGGCATGGCTTTGTCTTAAGGTATAAAACTTCAGACTGGATGGCGCCGATATTCAAGTGGATGAGAAGCTCGGGATGGATTAAAAATAAAAACTAAAATCATAAACTAATTAGGAGTCATTATGAAAAAATTATTTTTTATATTACTGCTTGTTTTCCCTTTAACGCTGCTTGCTCAAACAGCAACAATCAAGATTGATGTCAGCAGGTCCATCGGGAAAATTGATCCCAAAATTTACGGCGTATTTATGGAGCCAATCCATTTCAGCGGAAGAAGAATGGGACTGCCCGACACTATGAACTTTAATACAGTGTATGGAAACTTGTATGATCCATCTTCGCCGTTAGCGAACAAAGACGGATTCAGAAAAGATTATATCGATGCGATGAAGGAATTAAAGATAGAAGACATGCGCTGGCCCGGAGGGAATTATGTTATGGGTTATAACTGGATGGACGGAATCGGACCAAAGGACAAGAGACCTGTGCGAATAAATTTAGCCTGGGGCGGGTTAGATAATAATCATGTCGGCATAGATGAATGGGTTGAATTAAACAAATCTATCGGCAGTGAAAACGTTCTTTGTGTAAATCTTGGGCTGGGTACAATAATGAATGCAGTCCGCGAAGTCGAATACTGCAACTATCCCAAAGGAACTTATTATTCGGATTTGCGAGCTAAATACGGTCATCCTGAACCTTACAACATAAAATTATGGGATCTCGGGAACGAAGTAGACGGCGCTCCATGGGAACTTGGACATAAGGATGCTAATGACTACGTAAAGATTGCAAGAGAAGCTGCAAAGGCTATGAGGTCAGTAGACCACTCAATTGAATTCGTTGCTTCCGGTTCTTCATATTATGAGCCGACAGGGCAATGGGTTGAATGGAACAGGAAAGTACTCGAAGGACTGGGTGATATGATACGTTATATTTCAATTCACCGCTACTGGGAAAATTCTCCCAACTATTATGATTTCATGGGACAAAGTGCGATGGACTTTGATGAAAAGATCAGAGTTACAGCCGATGAAATTGATGCGGTAAGAACGATGAAAGACTTCAAGAACCCGATCTATATTTCAGTTGATGAATGGGGTTCATTCGGAAGGGACTTTGAATCCGTACTGCCGATAGCTCAATGTCTCAATTCATTTATACGTCATGCAAATATTGTAAAGATGTCTAACTTTACAATGATGACATCACTATTAAGCTCGGATAGAGAACATGGAACTTACAAATCGCCTTTATTCTATACTTATCAATTATTCTCAAGAAACTGCCGCGGCAATTCGATTGACACTTACGTTAAATGCGATACTTTCAATACGGCAATGTACAAAGGCATACCGTATCTTGATGTAACCTCAACTTATTCGGAAGAAACACACACTGTATTTATCAACGTGGTAAATAGAAATGAAGATAAGTCAATCGATGCAAATATAATCAGCGATGCCGGGAATTTTACAGGCAAAGCTGAAGCAGCAGTACTTGACAGTAAATCGCTTACTGAACCGTTTACGTATGACAAGCGCGAACAATATAAGCCCGTAATGAAGGAAGTAAAAGTTGACGGGAATAAAATTTCTTATTCCTTCCCTGCTCATTCGTTTGTTCAGATAAAGGTTAAGGTGAAGGAGTAATAAGTAGACAATCCTAATCTTGTTCTTAATCCTAATCATCGGATTTATCAGTCGATTAAGAGCAAGATTACGATTAAGATTAAGACAGATGTGTAACATGTGTTAATAAGAAAAGGTACTCATGAAAAATTTAATTACTATAATTCTCTTAACACTTTTGATTGTTTCGGCGAAATCATATTCACAATCAAATGGCAAATCAGAGCAGACGACTATCTGCAACCCGGTAAATCTTAGTTACAGATTTTGTCTTGATAAGCCATCAAGACGTGAAGCTGCCGATCCGACAATGGTTTTATATAAAGGAGAATATTACCTGTTTGCATCCAAGTCGGGCGGATACTTCCATTCAAAGGATTTAATTCACTGGGATCTGATAACAACCGAAGACCTTCCGATAGAGGATTACGCGCCTACAGCGGTGGTAATGAATGATACCTTATATTTTTTAGCTTCTTCCGATAATCCTAAAATATATAAAACCGGGGATCCGAAGTCCGGCAAATGGCAGGTAGTTAATCCTGCGTTTCCGATTGGAATGATTGACCCGGATTTGTTTTTGGATGACGACGGCAGATTGTATTTTTATTACGGCTGCTCAAATTCAAAGCCGATTTACGGAGTTGAGTTAGACCCCAAAACTTTCAATCCGATTGGAAAGCCAAAAGCGCTTTTTAACAGTCATAAAGATATTTACGGTTGGGAACGCTCCGGAGATTATAATGAAAAGCCGGACAATCCGTGGATTGAAGGCTCTTGGATGACAAAGCATGACGGAAAATATTATCTACAGTACGCATGCCCCGGCACTCAATTTAAAAGCTATTGCGATGGTCTTTATATTTCCGACAAGCCGCTTGGAGATTATAAGCTTGCGCCAAACAATCCGTGCTCATCAAAGCCGGAAGGCTTTATTGCAGGCGCCGGGCACAGCAGTACCTTCCAGGATATCTACGGCAACTACTGGCATATCTCCACAATGACTATTTCAGTAAAGCACATGTTCGAAAGACGCCTCGGACTATTCCCGATGTTTTTCGATAAGGATGGAGAGCTTTATACATATACCGGCTTAAGTGATTTTCCTTTTAAAGTTCCTAAAAAGAAAATTTCCGGTCCGGAAGATTTAGCAACTGGTTGGATGCTGCTTTCATACAAAAAACCGATTGAAGTTTCTTCCGAACTGCCCGATCATCCGAAAGAGTTTGCCGCCGATGAAAATATCCGTGACTACTGGAGCGCCAAGACGGGCAATAAAGGTGAATGGATATCGATTGATTTGCAGAAGAAGTGCACCGTGAATGCCGTTCAAATTAATTTTGCTGAAAACGAAACTCAGATATACGGGCGCAACCCTGATATCTATTATCAATACCTTCTGGAATATTCCACCGATAATAAAACCTGGCATACACTTGTTGATAAGACAAAAAACAAAACAGACGTTCCGCATGATTATGATGAATTACAGAAACCGGTAAAGGCGCGATATATAAGATTGACTAATTACCATATCCCCGGTGGTACGTTTGCAATATCCGGACTTCGTGTCTTTGGAAATGGTGGAGGAGCAGTGCCTTCAGCTATAAAAGATTTTGTTGTCGACAGAATGAAATCAGACAGATGTATAGTGAATCTTAAATGGAAAAAGAGTCCGGGCACATTCGGTTACAACATTCGATACGGAACAGGGAAAAATAAATTATATCATAATTACGAAGTGCTTGATTCCGATTCAATTACAATAAGAAGTCTGAATAGTCTGGAGAAGTACTATTTCACGATCGATGCCTTTAATGAAAACGGAATTAGAAAAGGCAGCAAGATTATTGAAGTTGAATGAGAGATTACTTTGAAGAAAAAATAATTCCGAATAAATTTACTAAAAAAAGGAAATTAAATTTGAAGAAAATAAAATTACTGTTGTTAATATTTATAATGACTTTTGTCGCCAGCGCCTTTTGCGCCGGTAACTATACTTTGAAAAGTCCTGACAATAAAATCTCGGTTCACTTTTGGCTTACATCAAAAGGAGAGCCGGTATATTCAGTGGCATCCGAGGGAACTGCTATTCTGAG
This sequence comes from Bacteroidota bacterium, assembly GCA_021790055.1. Lineage (GTDB taxonomy): Bacteria > Bacteroidota > Ignavibacteria > Ignavibacteriales > Ignavibacteriaceae > FEN-1297. The sequence continues at coordinate 4,819 of JAJYIL010000015.1, read as the reverse complement.
GCAATCTAAGTTAGGAATTCTTCGAAGTGATGGAGATTTTACAACCGCTCTTAGGCTTGATTCGGCTTCAAATGTAAATGCTATTTCCGAGCATTACAAACTTCTGTATGGAAAGAGATTGGACTGCCGCTATACCGGCAGCAAGCGTGTCTTTTATTTGAAGAATGCAGATTCAGAAAAAATGGAAATCATTTTCCAGGTTTCAAATGACGGTGTGGCATTCCGTTATTATTTTCCGGGGAAAAACGATACTACGTTAGAAATCTATAAAGAGCTAAGCTCATTTCACTTCGAACCGACTGCAAAAGCCTTCCTTCAGCCATGCGATGATGCGAGGGTTGGATGGAGCTTTGCCTCGCCATCTTATGAGAATTATTATAAAATGGATATTCCGGTTGGGACGGTTTCTCCTAACCGGGCGGGATGGGTAATGCCTGCGCTTTTTCATTCAGGGAAATTTTGGATTTGCATTACGGAGACTGCTCTTGATACCAACTACTGCGGGTCGCGTTTAAGCTGGCTTTCTCCCGGCGGAGATTATTCAATAGAATTTCCGGAGCCGCAGGAAAGCAAATCCGGCGGACCCGTTTTGCCTGAATCTAAATTACCATGGTTAACTCCTTGGCGTGTTATAGCCATCGCTAACAACCTCGGCGGCTTAGTTGAATCAACTTTGGAAACCGACTTAGCCGAGCCTGCAAAGTATAATGTCTCCAAATGGCTGAAGCCAGGGATTGCATCCTGGAGCTGGATTATCCTGAAAGATGATTCAACTGTTTATGATGTTCAAAAGGAATATATAAACTTTGCATCTTCAATGCACTGGAGGTACTGCCTGATAGACGCTTTGTGGGATACGCAAATCGGATATGAAAAGATTAAAGAATTAGCGGATTATGCTAAGACAAAAAATGTAAAAATTTTGTTGTGGTACAATTCGGCTGGGGACTGGAATACGACTCCGCAGACACCGCGCAGCAAGCTGCTTACTCACAAAGAGCGAATGGCAGAGTTTCAAAAATTAAAAGACATGGGCATTGCAGGTATTAAGGTAGATTTCTTCGGCGGCGATGGGCAGTCGATGATAAAATATTTTATTGATATACTTGAAGATGCTGCGAAGTTCAATCTTGCTGTAAACTTTCACGGTTGTACCTTTCCGCGCGGTTGGTATAGAACCTATCCTAACCTGGTCAGCATGGAAGCAGTAAGAGGAGAAGAGTATGTAACCTTCGGGCAGTATTTTGCCAATAACCAGCCTTCTCATTGTGCGATGCTTCCTTTTGCAAGAAATCTTTTTGACCCGATGGATTTTACGCCGGTAAACTTTTCAGGTATTCCAAACATAAAGCGCATGACCACTGATGGTTTTGAAATAGCCTTATCGGTTATATTCACTTCGGGGATTGAACATATTGCCGAAACACCATATGGAATGGCTGCCCAGCCAGACTTTGTACAGGATTATATGAGAACATTGCCGGAAAGATGGGACGACGTGAAATTTATCGACGGCTATCCGGGCAAGTTTGTTGTTCTTGCAAGAAGAAGCGGAAGTACATGGTACATAGCCGGTATCAACGGAGAAAATTCGGAACGCAGCTTAATATTAAATTTATCTTTTATAAATAAATTAGCCAAAGGCTTTTTAATAACTGACCCGGAGAATTCAAAAGGCTTTATTAAGAGAGATGTTAATTTTTCATCTCCAATTAAAATTACCATGCGTCCTCACGGCGGGTTTGTTATAAAAACCTTATCAATCAATTAACTAAAAGAAAAGATTAATGGAAAATTCATCTAACAAAAAACTTATTCACAAATCATGAAAGGATTCACAATGAAACATTTATTTTATTTTTGTTTAGTAATCTTTTTAGCAATTGGAATTGCTAATGCTCAGAGTATTAACGGGAAGTGGAAAGGTGAAATGCAAGGTCCGAACGGAGCTTTTGACTTAACATTCAATTTCCATGTAACCGGAGACAGCCTAACGGGTTCTGTAGACAGTCAAATGGGAGAGACTCCTATCAGCAACGGAAAGTATAACGATTCAACTTTTACATTCGATGTAAGCTTTAATGACATGACTATTCACCATGAATGCACCGTTACGAGTGATTCCACAATATCAATGAAGGCGGAGGGAATGCAAGGTCAGCCTATGGAGCTGATTCTGAAAAGAGTAGCTGATGAAAAGGATAAATCGAAGTAGTAAATTCGATTGATGTTAGAAATTGAGCGGTGATGGAAAATCTTATGAATCAAAATTCTACTAATGAGCGCAAAGGAATAAGCCGCAGACGCTTTGTAAAAGTAGTCGGAATTTCTGCTTTGGGATTATCATCCTTAGGAAAATTTAATTTCAAAACGAAAGGAGTTTCTCTCGTTATAGATACTTCCGACCGGATTGCTAATTCGATGCCTTCACAATGGGCTGCAGAGGAATTGGAGAAGTCTCTGACATCAGAGGGAATAGATGTTATTAGATGCGAACAAATTTCTAAGGCTAGAAACGGTGATTTAATTATTGTCGCAGCAGGTTCAGATTCCTACATTGCTCATCAACTGCTTAAAGATTCTAAGACAGAAATGCCGACGTTAGCAGAAGCGCTCGGTTTAGTACCCGTTATATTAGAAGGCAAAGAAATCCTGCTAGCTTGTGGGTACGATGTGCGAGGTCTTGTTTATGCATTGCTGGAGCTTGCGGACAGAGTTCAATATTCAAATCAACCTTTGGAATCATTAAATATCCTTAAGCCGATTGTGGAGAAGCCTTCTAATGTTATCCGAAGTAGCACCAGACTTTTTGTAAGTGAAGTTGAAGATAAGCCCTGGTTCTATGATCGCGATATGTGGAAAAAGTATCTTACTATGTTGACCACGCAGCGATTTAATAGATTTAGCTTGAGTTTGGGAATCGGCTACGACTTTCTACAAAATGTAACCGATGCTTATTTTCTTTTTGCATACCCCTTCTTCTTGTCCGTTCCCGGTTATAATGTAAGGGTACTGCAGCTTTCAGATGTAGAACGAGACAGGAATTTAACAACGTTAAAATTCATAAGTGATGAGGCAGCAGCCCGCGGAGTTGAATTCCAGTTGGGAATCTGGATGCATGGATACATTTGGAATGACAGCCCGAATGCAAATTATACAATAGAAGGACTGACGCATGAAACTCATGGACCTTACTGCCGGGATGCACTGAGGCAGCTTTTGCAGGCATGCCCGAACATTACCGGCATAACATTCCGTATCCATGGAGAGAGCGGTGTAAAAGAGGGAAGCTACGGTTTCTGGAAAACAGTGTTTGATGGAGTCGCCACTTGCGGTCGTAAGGTAGAGATTGATATGCATGCAAAAGGAATAACACAGGAGATAATTGATATAGCATTAGCGACCGGTATGCCGGTTAAAGTCTCGCCTAAATTCTGGGCTGAACATCTTGGCTTGCCTTATCATCAAGCGGATATTCGTGCATACGAAATTCCAAAGCCTAATGAAAAGGTAGAAGGGCTATTAAATTTGAGCGAAGGTTCCAGGAGCTTTACCCGTTACGGTTATGCCGACTTGCTGAAAGAAAACCGGCGTTACGAAGTTATATTTAGAATCTGGCCCGGTTCGCAGCGCGTATTACTTTGGGGAAATCCTGAGATGAGCGCTGCATACTCTAAAGCATTTGGCTTTTGCGGCAGTGCAGGAGTTGAATTGATGGAGCCGCTTTCATTCAAAGGTCGCCGCGGTTCAGGAATAGCCGGAGGTCGCTGCGCATATATGGATAAGACTTTAAATCCAAAATGGGATTGGGAAAAATATCCATACAGTTACAGAGTATTCGGAAGATTAGCTTACAACCCGGATACTAAACCGGATGTTTGGCGCAGGTACCTCAATAAGCAATTTGGCGATGGGACAGGTGCTGTTGAATCAACTATGGCAAGCGCATTCCCCATTCTTCCGATTGTATTGACCGCTCATGGTGTTTCGGCAGCGAACAATCTTTATTGGCCTGAGATTTATACAAATTTTTCTATTGCAGATCCGAATAATAAGAATCCATATTTCGATACTCCCTCGCCAAAAGTATTCGGCAATGTAAGTCCGATGGATCCGCAGCTTTTTATGGGGATAAATGAATTTGCAGACGAATTGCTAAAGGGTAGACGCAGCGGCAAATACTCGCCAATCGAATACGCTCAATGGGTGGAGGACTTTGCAGATGAAACATCAAAGCATCTTAAGCAGGCAAAAATCAATTCAAAAGGTAAGCACAAGCCGGAGTTTCGACGGATGGCTGTTGATGCGGCTATTGCAGCAGGATTGGGCAGATTCTTCGGAGCTAAATTCAGATCCGGAGTCCTTTTCGAAATCTTCAAGCAAAGCGGAGATCATACAGCATTGGAGTTATCTATTCAGTTCTATCATAAGGCAAGAAATTTCTGGAGAGAGCTTGCAGACGTAGCAAAGAATATTTATGAACATGATATTACATACGGAGGAGAGGATATTTTACGCGGTCACTGGCTGGATCGCCTGCCGTCGATTGATGATGATATTGAATTCATGAGAAAAATATCGGAACAAACTTCACATACTAATTCTCCACAACAGGACAATGTTCGATTAGCTATTCAAGAGGCATTGGGACGACCTAAACGCAGTTCTGTAATTTGTCATCATAGTCAACCGGAAAATTTTAAATCAGGCGAGCCTCTGAAATTGGAACTAACTGTTGAGAGAGAGGTCGGGTCGATAGTGTTATTTTACCGGCATGTAAATCAAGCAGAGCGCTTTAAAACAGTAGAGATGATACGAA
>JAJYIL010000498.1 GCA_021790055.1 Bacteroidota bacterium | reverse complement strand
CGATCTCTCATTGCGGGTATATTATAATTACTCTGCCGATGATCCGGAGGTAACAAGCGGACTTTTTGCCGATAGGATGGGGCAGCCGCTTACTGTCCAGGGTGGAAGGCTTCTGGATTATAACTTCACTTTTGTCGCAACGCTGCATGCCTCAATGGCATCGTACATTCCTACCGGAGTTATGGTAAATAATACTGATGCTGCCGATGTTGATGATATGAATCAGCCGTTTGTTACAACGGTTGCCGATATGCAGAACACATTGAACCTTGGACTATTCAATAATACTTATGATCCTACCGGGTCTGATGCTTCCAAATACTACCAATTGATAGACGGAAGTATGCTATCAAGCGCAGACATGACCGGCGGCGATGTGAGATCTGGATTCCACAGAGCAAATCTTGATGAAGAGGGTAAAGCAGCTCCCGGTGGTGAACTCGGTATTTCTGCCTTTTGTAATGGATTTGAAAGCATGATAATGTGCTATGGTCCTTATATCTTTGCACCCGGTCAGCAAATAAGGATTGTAACCGCAACTGGTATCGCCGGAATAAGCAGAACAAAGGCAGTTCAAGTAGGAACCGAATGGTATAATGATAAAACCCAAGGAACCAACACTCTAACTGATCCTCTACCGAATTCATCGACCGGAATGTTCCCGTCCAACTTTGTATTTCCGGCTGGCGCCGATCAGACTGATATCAAAAAAGACAAATGGATCAGCACCGGAATAGATTCGGTTTATCTATCGGTTAGTAAAGCAGAGTGGAACTTTGAGCATGGCTACAATGCGCCTGTAACTCCTCCCCCGCCGGGCAGCGTAAGCGTATCCGGAACAGGCGCAGGAATTGTACTCAACTGGTCTGATCCTTCTGCAGAGAGCAATGGTAATTTCATAGGCTATAGAATTATGAAGAAGCTTTCCAATGCCGATACAACCTATTACCAGGAAGTTTTTAGAACCGATACAACTGCCAGCAAGTTTACAACACAGTTTACAGACACGCACATCCGCGTCGGCGCAACTTATTATTATTATGTTGAGGCGATGGAAAAGGTACCCAACGACCCAAGCATATATCCGTCTGAAAGAGGGCAGATAATTTACAGCGGCAGAGTATACTTCTACAATAATATTGCGGTTACCGGCGAGGCTTTGGTGCGCAGCAATATGGATAATATTGCCATGGTGCCTAATCCGTTTAATTGGAATGATCCTTTATTAAGAGGCTATGGTTTCTCAAATCCTTCCAATCTTCAAATTACATTTTACGAACTGCCGCATACTGTTACGATAAGAATATTTACCGAAGCCGGCGACCTGGTAAAGACAATTTATCATAGCGAAGACAGCGGTTCGGATAAGTGGAATATGACCAATGAAAATGGACAAACAGTTGCCAGTGGAGTTTACATCGTAGTATTTCAAGCTCCGGATGGTGGAATAACATACCAGAAACTGGTAATTGCACGATAACTATTTCATAGGAGATTATAAGATGAAACTTTTTACCAAAATATTATTATTAGCAATGTCATTGGGTCTTGTTAATTTGATGGCTCAGGATTCAGGCGTAAATTTGAAGCAGGCAGGTCAATCTTCAATGACGTTTCTCCAGGTAGGAGTTACTCCAAGGGCTGCCGCAATGGGTGATGCAAATACGGCTTTAAGCAGCGGTGTTGAAAGTGTGTTCTCTAATCCGGCAGGCTTAACTGAAATGAATTCACAGTTCGAAGCCTTCGTTTCTTCAACCCAATGGATTGCAGATATAAAATACCTTGCCGGCGCAGTTGCATGGAATGCCGGGAACTACGGAGCTGTTGCTCTTAGCTTTGTTTATGTTAACTACGGCGATATTAAAGGTACAGCCTTTGTCCCTGCTACAAGTACCGGCGCTAATTATATTTTAACGGGAAATGTTCCGAATGTTGGTGCTTATTCTTTCGGATTAACATACGTCAAAGCAGTAAGCACAAAGTTCTCAATCGGCGGTACTGTTAAATATGTCGGGCAGCAGTTAGGTCAATTAACTGATACTTATGGAGTTAAATCCGACAACAATGCAAATAAGCTTGCGTTCGATATGGGAATAAAATATTTCCCGGGCATAGAATCGCTGCGACTTGGGATGTCCATTAGAAACTTTGGAACATTCGTTCAATACCAGTACTTTCAATCCCCGCTTCCGCTTGCATTCTCTGTAGGTATCGGCATGAACATTATGGATTTGATAAACAAGAATCTATCGCAAGATCATTCTATAATGGTTTCAACTGAATTTGTCCATCCGAATAATTATACCGACAGAGTAAATACCGGAGTTGAATATACATTTATGAAGACCGTTTCATTAAGAGCCGGCTATCAATCGAACCAGGACATCTTCGGCTGGTCTGGCGGAGTTGGCTTGGAGCATGAGGTAGGCGGGACTCAATTAGAAATTGATTATTCTTATTCTAGCACTCAATACTTTAACGGAGTAAACAGATTTTCTTTAAATGTTGCATTCTAAAATAGGAATGCATATTCATTTACTCATTTTACACAATCATTCATTGGAATAGTGGAGTATTGGAGTGATGGAGTAAGTATATTATTCCATAATTCCATTATTCCAATACTCCACACGTGGAGCTTGCGTAAGATGAATTCACAAATAACACATGTTCAATTAAAAACAATGGAGGTTCTATGAAAAAGTTGTTTTCTTTTTTACTGGCTGCTTGTCTTATCTTATCGGTTAAGGTATTTGCACAAACGGCTGCATTGTCCGAGTGGTTCTTAGATGACTCCTCGGGGGCAACGATAACAGGAAATCTTGTTGCCGATACAATGCAGTTGGCAGGTACACTACAGATAAAGGATTATACAGGCAGTCCAGCTTTTGGTACTGCGGTCAGAATTTCCGCAGGCACTGTTGGTTGGAGTGCTAATGAACTAGGTCCTGATCTTACCAGGTATGTTCAACTGGTTTGTGCGCCTAAGACTGGATTTAATTTCCATGTAGACAGCGTAAGTTACTGGATGGCTTGCTATGGTACCCACGGATATATGCATGGTGCTGTTTACTGGGATAAAGATACTGCAAACTTCAGCCAAAATAATTTGATGGATTACGATAGCGTAACATATCCTACAGCCACAAGTACTATTATAGGCTTACCGGATATTCGTGA
>JAJYIL010000497.1 GCA_021790055.1 Bacteroidota bacterium | reverse complement strand
AAGGCTTTCTTCTCGTGAGGTTGAAGTTTTGGATGAGTTAATAGAGGGGCATACTTATAAAGTGATAGCAGAAAAGCTTTTTTTAAGCGCTCATACAATCCGGTTTCACGTTCATAATATTTATGGTAAACTGCATGTAAAGTCCCGTGCCGAGGTAATCAAAAAAGTAACTAAAAGAAGTTATTAAGTCATCCTACTCAAGCACTACCCTTTGGGTATTGTCCTTCAAAGGCGGATCTACTCCATTTCTCCACTACTCCAAAGGATTGCGTAACCTGAGTTATTAAAATATTCCGTCTCTGTATTCAATTCACCTCTCTCTTAAAATTCCTTTCCATTAGTTCAGATTATAAAAACCGTACATTCGTTCAGTTGAATGTAGGCTTTATAACATAGAACTTTCAAAAGCGGAAATTCCCGATGAAACAAGATTGAAAGAAAGAACATAAAAATGAAAATATTTAGATTATTTACCTTATTGCCTTTAATGCTCTTTTTCTTTTCAATTTTTCTTTATTGTCAATCGTCAGCGCTGGATAATACTTTCGGTAAAAATGGAACAGTTAGAAATTATATTACTGGAGGAGATTCCTCAGATGACGTAGTAACCTCAATAGCAATTCAGTCGGATGGAAAATTAGTTGTAGCAGGCCAATCTCAGGGGCCATCAGCTTTAACTAATTTATTTGCAGTGGCACGTTACAATAGTAACGGTACGCCCGACAGCAGCTTTGGCGGCACCGGATGGAGTGCAATGAATAATGGGTTGCCGAGCAATGTATCATCTCTTTCGGTTATTGGCGGTAATCTTTATGCAGGAACATCTGGTCAAGGAATATTTCTTTCAACAGATAATGGCACAAGTTGGAATGCTATTAATAACGGATTGACGGATTCAAGTGTTACATCTTTTACAGACAACGGAAATAATGTTTTTACCGGTACAATTGGCGGTGGGATATTTCTTTCAACTGATAATGGTGCAAGCTGGAATGCTGTTAATAACGGATTAACAGATTTAAATGTGTTTTCATTAGCAGTCAACGGGAATAATATTTTTGCCGGAACTGAACATAGCGGAGTATTTCTTTCAACAGATAACGGCTCAAGTTGGAATGAAGATAATAATGGAATTACAAACCAATTAATTAATTCATTCGCAATCATTGGCAATAATATTTTTGCAAAAACAACGATAGGCATTTTCCTTACCACCGACGACGGTAAAAATTGGCATGCAGTTAATACTGGTTTACCGAATGATATTATCAACTGTATTGCCGTTAAAAATGGTAATCTCTTTATAGGAACAGCTCATAATGGCATATTTGTTTCTACCGATACAGGAGCGAGCTGGCATCAAGCGAATACTGGCTTAACGGATACTTGGATCAATGGTCTCGCTGTCAACAGCGATAATATTTTTGCAGGGACAGATAGTGATGGTGTAGCCTTAGTATTTATTTCTTCTGATAATGGAGTAAGTTGGCATGAACTTAATTCGAGATTAAATGCCCATACAACGTATTCATTTGCATTCAGTGGCAGTAATATTTTTGCAGTAACTACGAACGGAGTATTTAAGTGTACTCTAAGTAGCGGGTTCATTTTGGCTGGCGGTGATGACTGGGCCGCAGCATCGGCGCTGATTCAAACAGACGGGAAAATAGTTGTTGCAGGCAGCGCTGACTTGTCACCAAATCTTAACGCATCCATCAATCAATACGAATTTGGGCTGTACCGGTTCAATAGTAACGGCACAATTGACAGTTCATTCGGTCAATATGGTAAAGCCCAAACCTCCATCTTTGGAGGAGATTCTACCACTGACCATGTATATGCGGCTGCATTGCAAGGCGATGGTAAAATTATAGTAGCAGGAGCTTCTGCTGATTCAAGCAAAACCGCTTTTGCACTTGCGCGCTTTAACAGTGACGGCACAATTGATAAATCCTTTGGCATCAATGGAACAGTAAGGAATTATATTGCGAGCGCAGATTCATTTGACGATGAAGCCCACTCTGTAGCCATACAATCTGACGGAAAAATCGTGGCAGCAGGCTGGTCGGTAGATCCTTACGCGGCGACTCCGCAAGCATTTGCTTTGGCAAGATACAACACCAATGGAACTTTAGATAGCACTTTCGGATCCGGAGGGACAGTAAGGGTTGCTGTCCCACTTCCCGGAATCCCCAATGAAGATGGGCTTGCATATTCGGTAGCTGCATTGCCAGACGGGAAAATACTTGCTGGCGGATACTCCGACGATTCAGGTTTTACCGTGATAAGATTCAACAGCAATGGTACTATTGACAACACTTTTGGAGTAATGGGCGCTGCGACAACTCATATTTTAGGCAGCAACACTGAAGACCATGCACATTCGATGGCTGTAGGATCAGATGGAAAAATTGTGCTCGCCGGACATTCTTTGGTATCCGGAAACGGCGGTTATGCATTTTCTGTTGCCTGCTTCGACAGCGATGGTTCTCTTGATAAAACTTTTGGTACAAACGGTTCAATGTTAGTAAATATTTCAGGAGGAGATGGGAACGATGATGAAGCAAACGCCGTGGCGATACAATCCGATGGAAAGATAGTTGTTGCCGGATATTCAGAGGGTACGCCGCCTTATCTTGGGTCCATTGGATGGGCTTTTGCACTTGCCAGATTTTTGCCTGGTATTCCAACAGCAGTAGCTGCCGGACAAACTATTCCAAATAAATATGCGCTTTACCAGAATTATCCTAACCCTTTTAATCCGTCAACAGTCATCAGCTACCAGCTTTCAGAATCCAGCAATGTTACTTTAAAGGTTTTTGATATACTTGGAAGAGAAATAAAAACATTGGTAAACCAAAGACAGAATGCCGGCACTTACCATGTTTCTTTTGATGCAACCGGACTCTCAAGCGGTGTTTATTTCTACAGAATCGTTGCGGGTAATTTTTCAGAAACTAAAAAGCTTTTGTTATTAAAATAAAATACAAATTAAAATATTAAGGAGATTATTATGAAGAAGATGATATTTCTTTCAGCATTATTTTTTTTCTTTGCGGCGGTTACTGCAAATGCACAGTTCGGCAGCTTTATACAAAAAGCAAAAAATAAAGCTGAAAAAAAGATTATTAACTCAATCGACAATTCAAATAAAAATAAAAACGGCGGCACCAATACCGGCAATAAT
>JAJYIL010000496.1 GCA_021790055.1 Bacteroidota bacterium | reverse complement strand
CCAGTTAAAGCCCGCCCAAACTAAAATCGTTACCGCAACATAAATCAACGGAAGCAGAACTAAGGAAATTCTTGTCACTATTTTGCTGTTCGCAAGAAGAACAACGGCGCCCAGCAAGACCGGCAGAAAAAATAAAATGCAAATCATTTTAGTCTTTCAACTCCGTAAGTATATCGATATGGTTTCCGTCGAACATTTCCTGAATCTTGTTGAAGAATATTACGAAGAGATAAATGCCGACGAACAAATCCAGAAGAACACCAAGGTTCACAAGCATCGGCATTTCGTTAGCTACCGACAATGACAAAAGAAAGATTCCGTTTTCAAGAATCATGTAGCAAAGGATGTGAGTGATAATTCTTTTTCGGTTTACGATTAAGAACAAGCTGGCAATTATCAAAACGATTGAGACGCCGAAGTAAAGCGGCTTTACGCCGGCTTCAACTTTAGCCGACCAGAAGACTGCAACAAATCCGAGGATGAAAATTCCGCTTGCAATAAGCATAGAATAGAACTGCGAAATAAAGGGCTCGACCTCTCTTCCTATTTCGTTCTTCCTGATAACACGCAAAAGGAAGAGCGGGATAATAATTGCCTTTACAACAAGCGTTTCAACCGCAAGAAAAACTATGTTCAGCCAGTTGATTTCTTTGATATCGAATATAACAAGAAGGAAAAGCGCAAGCCCCTGGAATGCCAGAGCTTTTACATAAGATTCAATTCTGCTTGCAGCAAAAATGTATAGAATGCTTGTGCCGATAAGAATAATTAGGATGCTGCTCATCTACATTCTCCCCCGCAAATAATAAATAACGACGGCGAATGCAATTAGTGAAAGCGCCGTCATAAGAAAAATGAATTGAGGTACGTGCGACATTCTTGCACGAGCAATTAAAGATTCAATTAGACCGATAAGAAGCGCAAACAGAACAACAATTCCGACCAGCAAAATAATTGCGAGTACCGGTTGTATGTTCCCTGGAATTAAAAGATTCGCAGCTAATACTGAAAGCAAGACCATCTTCATTCCGGATGAATATAAAATGAAGGCGAGGTCAGGACCGGAATTATCCAGCACCATTACTTCATGAATCATCGTTAGTTCAAGATGTGTGTTTGGGTCGTCTACTGGTACACGCGAGCCCTCGGTAAGAATCATAATGAACAATGATGCTGTGAAAAGAATTTCAATCAGCACGGTATAGCCTCCGCTTGAATTCAGCAAAGTAAAGATTGATGCGAAGGAAGTTTGCCCGGTAAGCAATGCAAGGGTTCCAATTAAAATAAAAAATGCAGGCTCGACAATTGTTGAAAAGGTTACCTCTCTGCTTGCACCCATCCCTTCAAAGCTGCTGCCTGTATCGAGAGCGGCAACTACGGTCAAAAATTTTGATAGACCGAGAATATAGGTAAATAAGACAAAATCACCATCGAAGCTAAGAGTTGCACCTAAGGAAGGCACCGGTATCAAAAGAAATGCAAAGATAACTGAGGCAATGTTAAATGTAGGTGCAATTTGAAAAACGAACGACGTTGTTTTGCTTATAACCTCGCCTTTCTTCAAAAGTCTGATGAAATCATAAAGTGGCTGGAGAAGCGGCGAGCCTTTTCGTCCAGCCCAGATAGCCTTAACCCGGTTTATAATTCCAAGGAATAAAAACGGAGCGATAAACAAAAAGCATATTTGAATTACCAACAGCATCTACATCACTCCGATAACATAAATTAAAATCAAGACGAGGAAGATAAGCCCGTAAAGGATGTACTGCTGCATCTTCCCGCTCTGAATCCAGGCGAACAGGTTTAAGAACTTGCGGATTAATTTTAGTATTGGCTGAATAAAGTTCTTTTCGGTAAAATCATGATGCGAAGTCTCAAGTAGAATTTGAGCCGGAAAGATTTCTCTTTGAGTTTCAATTATGGTATTTCGCGGGACAAACTGTTCCACTAATTCAAGGAAGGGAAGCGCAAATGAACTGCTTGTATATTGAAGCCGGCTGCTTCCCGCTTGATAGCCGCAATCCCACGTTTTAAATTCTCTGATATTTTTATTTCGCAAAAGCAAAAACCTGAGAATAAAAAAGAATGCAGTAAGACCTCCAAAAATTAAAAGCGCTTTTCCAACTACGGCGTAAAGAGAAAAAATTGAGTTAAGTCCATTAGTAACATCTATGGAGAAGAATTGCTTTAACGTTTGGCTAAGCAGCGGCAGAACAACATTAGGCAGCAACCCAATAATTACAATCATAAGCGAAAGGATAAACATCGGGATGAGAAATGATGGTGTTCTTTCTGAAAATCCAATCTTATAATTTGACCTCGGCAGACCGAGAAAACAAATTCCGAAAACTTTTGTGAAGCACAGAACCGCCATAACTCCGATTAGTGCAAGCCCGGAGATTCCGATTATCGAGATGATGTTAAGACCAAGACTGTTTACCTGGAATCCTTTGGACAATCCAAGATAAATAGCGAACTCGCTAATAAAGCCGTTGAACAATGGAAGTCCGCTGATTGCAATTGAGCCCAATAGAAAAAGCGAGGAAGTAATCGGAATACTTTTTATCAGCCCACCGAGCTTTTCGGTATTCCGTGTTCCGGTTTTTAGATAAGCAACACCGGCGCCGTAGAATAGCAGTGTCTTGAAGGTGAAATGATTAAAGACGTGAAGCAATGCGCCGGTAAAGCCAAGCAGGGCAATTAACGGCTGATTGTAAGAAAGCCCCAGCATTCCTACGCCGATGCCCATTCCTATAATACCAATATTTTCTATGCTGTGGTACGCTAATAATTTTTTAAGGTCATGCTGGGCAATGGCATTCATTACACCATAGATGCCGGTGATAATTGAAATAATCAAAACGAAGTACGCCAACCCTAAGTTTGGAATGCCGATAAGCAAGATAATTCTTAGTATTCCGTAGATGCCGGTCTTAATCATAATACCGGACATAATTGCAGAAACGCCCGTTGGCGCCGCCGGATGTGCCCTTGGCAGCCAGGTATGAAACGGAACGAAGCCTGCCTTCGTTCCGAATCCGATAAAGAAAAGAACGAATAAAATTATTGCAGCGCTTCCCTGAGCACTTAAAATATTTTTGAATGAATTGAAGTCATAGCTGCCGGTAATGCTGCTCATCCATGCAAATGCAGCTATTAAAAACGAAGCACCAATCTGCAGATCGGAA
>JAJYIL010000495.1 GCA_021790055.1 Bacteroidota bacterium | reverse complement strand
ACAATCATGCTGTCGCCTTTAATAATAGTTTTAGGGACAGATCTATCTGAAAGCGAATCGGTAAAAATATATTGGTAATTTGCTTTTATTGCCGAAAGAACTGTATTCACATCGTAAATACCGTAATAAGGCATAACACCGACTATGGATTGCCCTTCAGCCGCCTCCAGGATGCTTTTTGCATTCGTTAATTTATCAAGTTGAGTAGTGTAATCATTCAATTTATTCACAGTGTCATTCACCGAGGCTAAATAACCGATATCCTCCAGCGCGCCAATTTCGCCGTATCTTGCAAGTGGTCTCACCAAGCCTTTGTCAGATTGAGCTAATGCAGGGCTAAAGAAAAACGAAGCAGGAATCTTTTCCGAATTAAGAATCGGTAAGAGATTTTTAATATTCTGCGGATTCTTTGAAAGTACGGGAATTATAGCCGCAGCAGCATTATAATTTGAAGGCCAATCTTTCACAATGGCTATTGGCTTATACGTTAGCCAATTAAGACAGTTCTCAAATAGCCTGGCAAAATAAATATAATCTTCCTGCGCACCAATTACGGAATTGATTTCGAAGCCCATCCATACAAACCTGCCTTTACCGTATTTCCCGTATACTATACCTGCGCTTTTTTTAATTTCATCTCTCGAAAGTCCGTTTTGAAGCTTGTAATTATACCAGAAGCTTGCTTGAGTAGTACGCGGATCCAAAACTTCAACAGACATCGGGCGATCCCACGTTGCGACTCTTAGCGGATAGCCCGCAGGAATATTAGCCGTAATAGGTAAACCACCTCTAAGAGTATGTATTTTTGTAACCTCATTCCTCGAAATCTCTTTTGTAAATTTCAGCCCGAAAACTTCGGATAGGAACTGCCACCCTCTCCATTTACCATCGTCGGAATATGAAGCTGTTCCGCTGGTTGCAAAGATGCTTCCACCGTTGGTTAAATACTTTTTAATATGCATTATTTCTTTGGTACTCAAAGATTTTGAGCCCGGTAGAATAATCAACCTATATTTTGTTTCCAAGCCGAGCTCAATAGTAGAGTCTGCAATAACATCACAAGCATATCCGGCAGTCGAAAGAAACTTTTTCCAGGTAGAAATGTTATCGGCAAGCCAGGTACTCCCCTCGGGAAGCATATTCTGCGTGTAGCTTGAATTCAATATTGCTATTGTGGGCTTTTCACCGTAGAAAATATCTTTTACTACTTTGGTATCGGGAAGTAATTCGGCAGTGCGAAATCTACCGTAGATGCCGCGAAGAATAAATAGATATATTAAAACGGCACCTAAGATTATAATACCGCCAAACAGGATTATTAAACCCTGATTGACTCCACCGGTCTTTTTAGCTTTTACCGCCACCTTAAAGCTCCGCTTTCCTTATCTTCTTTTGCAGGTACGTAACCTTCGGTTGTATATTTCATAAACTTTGAGTCGACAGAAGTTTTTTCTTCAGCCGTAAGCGGTGTATATTGAACGCCCGGCACTCGCTGCTGCTGCCTGGCTTGCTGCTGTTGAGGCTGCTGGTACCTTGCAGTAGCCGGTTGCCCATAAAGAGTATATGGTTGAGGCTTTGGAGTTAAGCGAGGCTGCATAGGCTTCTGCGCTTCATACTGCTGAATAATAACCGGCTGACGTTCTATGTAAACCGGCGCTGCTTTTTGCTGCTCTGCCTGCCTCGCTGCCGGTGCTGCTGCCGGAGTTACAAGCTCAGCTTTTACCTCGGTAGGCTGAGGAGCGGCTGCTGCCTGACCTTTCCTCTCTCTAGCTTTATAGAGAATGTATGCGCCAATGGCTAAAAGGAAAGTGCTTATTGTCGCTACAAGAATGATTGTTGATAGAATAGGAATAAGTTCCATTACTTACCTCGTTAATGATTATTAAAAATTATGCTTTCGCGGCTCCTACTCTCTCGAGCTTTCCCCAGGTCATTCGTATACCTACAAACTCTTCGATAGTAGACATCGCTTTACAAATATCAATTATAAGAATAAAAAACATTCTATAAATTATAGAATATCCGACTAAGCGAAATTCTTCTTTCTCTACTGCAATACAATAGAGCGCAGTAACCAAATCCAGCAATGCCAGCCCAGCCCACCAGAAGAAAATCAAAGCCGAAAATCCGAATGCAATGGCGGCAATAATAAAGAACAGGTTTGCCGCAATATTCATAGCAGGCCAAATTAAGGCTTCGTAGAACATAGTCCAGAGTACAAATGTATCGCCGAAGTTTATGCTGGGATTAAACATCAGCTTCTTATGCTTTCTAATCGACTGTATAATCCCTCTTGTCCATCTGTATCTCTGCTTTAAGAGCTGCTGCAGCTTTGCAGGTGCCTCAGTAAATGAAATTGAATTAGGCTCGTAGTAAATTTTCCACCCGTTGGCAAGAATCTTCAGCGTTAAATCTGCATCTTCGGCAAAAGTATCACTTGAATAATAACCGGCTTCCTCTATAGCTTTTTTCCTAAATAATCCAATCGGTCCCGGTATTATATTTACAAGGCGAATAAAGCTCTGAGCGCTTCTTGCCATATTAAGACCTTCGATATACTCAAGAGCTTGAAGATCCGTAAACAACTTTCCTCTGTTCAGGACTTTTACGTTTCCTGCAACAGCTCCAATTTCTCTATTTGCAAAATGTCGAACCGCAAGCTTAACCGAATCCGCGGATAATTGTGAATCACCGTCCATGCAAAGAACAATTTCAGCCTTAGATAATTTAATACCTGCATTAAGCGCCTTTGCCTTACCGCCGTTCGGCTTGTTCAAAAGTGAAACTTTGACATCGGAATATTTTCCTTTCTGATACCCTACCATAGTCTCAGCAACCTGCTTTGTCTTGTCGGTTGAGCCGTCGTTTATAATAATAATTTCATAGTTGGGATAATTAAGTCCTAAAAGCGATTTAATGGAATCAAGAACGACTTTCTCTTCGTTATAAACCGGGACGAGGATAGAAACAAACGGGTAATATCCGCCAAGCGGTACGTCGTAAGTGTATTGATTGATGTAAAGATATGCCATCAACAAAATAGCAAAATACCTGAACAAAAGAATGAACAAGAAAATTACCAGGGCAACAATTGTGGAATATTCCAAAAGGGATTTTACATTCAATACCGTCTTTGGTAAAGTATAAATAATAATAAGGATCAGGAATAAAGATATTAATCAGTTAATTAAAATTCTTTTAA
>JAJYIL010000014.1:2813-15929 GCA_021790055.1 Bacteroidota bacterium | reverse complement strand
AGTATGATTTTTGGTCCCAATCTGCCGCTCGCATAGCGGTCTCTATGCGACATGCAGTCCTGTCCCGCTTATGAAATAGGGTGTAATTCGGTAAAGTGGTACTATCCTTATACCCTAATCCCGTTGACATATACTAAGGAAGCTTTTTGAGAAAGTATTTTTATTTTAGTAACTTACTACGTTAATCATAAAAATTTTTGTATGTATGGCTGCAAAAAAATATAAAATCCTTTATATCACTTCCGAAGTTGTTCCTTTTATGAAAACAGGCGGCTTAGCGGATGTGTCATCTGCTTTACCTCAAATGTTAATGGAATTGGGGCATGAAGTAAGGATAGTTGTTCCTAAGTATGGCGCAGTCGATGATAGAAAATTCAAGATACATGAGGTGGTTAGATTAAAGGATATTCACATCAATATAGGAGGAAAAGATGTAATATTTTCTCTTAAATCTTGTTTTCTCCCGGGGCAAAAGGTTAGGGTTCAAATTTATTTCCTGGATAATCATGAATACTTCGGCAGCCGGAACAGCCTTTATGTTGATCCTTTTACTGGTGAGGATTATCGGGATAATGATGAAAGATTTATTTTACTTACTCATGCTGTGTTCGAATTAATATCCAAGCTTGGCTGGATACCGGATATAATTCATTGCAATGATTGGCAATGCGGGCTTATTCCTGCATACCTGAGGAATTTATATAAGGATAATCAACAGTTTGCTAATTTCAAAACTGTGTTTACAATACACAATCTTGCCTACCAGGGAATGTTTCCAAAAACTTCTTTTAACAAAACAGGCTTGCCGGATGAGCTAAATTCGGAAAAGGGAATTGAAATTTACGGTAAGATAAATTTTATGAAGTCCGGTTTGCTTTTTGCAGATGTTATAAATACAGTAAGCGAGAACTATGCAAATGAAATACGAACCGATGATGAGCTTGGAGCCGGCTTAAGGAGCGTACTTTCCAAAAGAAAAAACGATTTATTCGGAATTATAAACGGTATCGATACTAACGTTTGGAACCCTGAAAAAGACAAACTGCTTCCGAAAAAATTCTCGTCTAAGAATCTTGCCGGTAAGCTGGAAGACAAAGAAGAACTTGCACGCAAGTTTGGTTTCGAATTCAAGGAAAGCATTCCTATTGTAAGTGTAATTTCAAGACTGCTTGACGCCAAAGGGATGGATATTATTTCCGAAGTATTCCCTGAAATAATGAAGCTCGATCTCCAGATGATACTGCTGGGCACAGGCGAGAGGAAATATCATAACTTTTTTGAGAAGATGAGCGGCAAGTATCGTGGCAAATTTGCCTGCTACCTGGGCTTTAACGATGAGCTTGCTCATCTAATTGAAGGTGGTTCGGATATTCTATTGATGCCGTCAAGGTATGAGCCGTGCGGGCTTAACCAGATGTACAGTCTTGTTTACGGAACTGTTCCGATTGTGAGAGAAACCGGCGGGCTTGCCGACACAGTCATAAAATTCAATGAAAAGACGGAAGAAGGCAACGGATTTGTCTTTAAGCCGTATGAAGGCGAAGCTATGCTAAAGGAACTGAAAAGAGCTGTAAAAGTTTTCGAGGATAAGAAAGTCTGGACGAAGATAATGCGAAATGGTATGAAGTGCGACTTTAGCTGGAACGCTTCAGCTAAAAAATATATTGAATTATATAAGACTGTATTAAATAACGAATAATGCCCAACAAAGCTGTATTCCTCGACAGAGACGGAACTCTGAATGAAGATCCGGGCTATTTAGGCGACCCTGAGAGAGTTAAGCTTTTTACAGGCGTAGGAGAGGCGCTTTCAATTCTAAAAAATAAATTTGGTTTTAAGTTAATCGTAGTTTCCAATCAATCCGGTATTGCACGCGGCTTAATAAGCAAAGAGATGGTTGAATCGGTAAACAACAAGGTAAATGAACTGCTTACGGGATTTAATGTTTCGATTGATGCATTTTATTACTGTCCGGCTCACCCTGATTTTAACAACGATGAGGAAACACAATGTCGTAAGCCTTCGCCTGAAATGGTACTTCGGGCTGCCAGAGATTTGCAAATCGATCTTTCAAAATCGTATTTAGTCGGCGATACCGTTTCGGATATTGAATGCGGTTTAAATGCAGGGCTTAAGACAATCCTGGTTGAAACAGGCTATGGTAAGGAAAGCCTTTCTAACTTGAAAAAGCAAAATAAATTTCCCAGATTTGTTGCTCATAATTTTTCTGATGTAAGCTCAATTATTCAAAAAGATATAATGGAGAAAAACTAATTGATCAAATACGTATTGGTGTTCTTACTTTCCGCAGCTGCAGTTCTTTTTCTTAGCTCGTGTAATGACAACCCGACCGCAGTCGGCTTGAATCTGTTGCAAAAGGATTATGTAAATTTAAAACAATTAGATTCATATAAAGATTCGCTGAAACAAGTATCTACTAATGTATCTTATTCTGTTCCTTTGGGGAGTGCAAACTCAATTATGATAGGGAAAAAAGATAATGTACAAGCATCCGCATTAGTTAGCTTTAATGGCGCAATACCGGATACAATAGGACAGGATATTATTAATGGAAATGCGAGCGTTACTTCTTCCAACATCGTTTTCTATAAGACTAATGTATACGGCGATTCGAATGCGGCATTTGATTTTTCGGTTCACAACATACTGAACTCATGGGATGCTACTGTATTAGACGGCGGAAATGCTTCAAGTTTATCTTATGATCCAGTAGATATAAGTTCCAATCAAGTAATTACCGATTCAACCATTTCATTCCAAATTACTAATTCTGTTACTACGGGATGGATGAAGCATCTAACCGATACAAACCAGGCTTCGAATTACGGAATTTATATTACACCGGGTTCAAGTTCTCAAAAGGTAGTGAACTTTCAAAGTATTAGTTCCGGTACAACAGGAGAAACACAATTGGTAGTTGTAGTACAAAAGTCCGGCGTTTATTCCGACACTTTATATTTCTATCCATCACACTATACTACAATTGTAACAGGATCGCTACCATCCGTGCCTACAGGTGAAATTGCGGTTCAAGGAGGATTGGTCGTAAATTCAAAGCTGTGGTTTGATATATCGGCAATACCGAAAAATTCAGTTATAAATAATGCTACACTGGTTCTAACTGAAGACACTTTAGCTTCAATTAAGAGCAGCTCCCCGATAAATACGTTAACGCTTTATAAACTTACCGATTCTTCGGCAGTTGCTTATGACAGCACCAACCCCCCCGTTGTTATTTCACTTTCCGGAAATACTTACTCCGGTAACATTGCTTCGTTCGTGCAAAGCTGGGTGGATACAGGGACTAATGAAGGAATATTAGTTCAAATCTTTGATCAAATTGATGCGCTTGACTTATATTCTTTTTATAGCAGCAATGCGGCAGACAGAACTTTACGTCCGAGATTAACAATAACATATACAACAAGAAATTGATAATGAAAAGTAAAATCATAATATTTTTAATTTTCTTTTCCGCATCAGCATTTTATTCCTATGCCCAGGTGGGTTCAAGCTATTCAAGGCTTGGAATAGGCGATGTGGATTATTCATATTCCGCCGACCGGCTTGGAATTGGCGGGCTTGGTATTTCAATTACAGACAGGCAGTCAATTTCGATAAACAACCCGGCTTCATGGATTGGAATAAAATTGACGAGAATTATTGCAAGCTTGTCTTATGGAGGTTTGTATTTGTCGAATAATACTGCAAATTCATTTTATGGTAAAGCTCAATTCGAAGGATTTACATTTGCATTCCCGGTAAGCCAGGCGCACGGAATTGCTGTGGCGATGGGTGTAGTACCATATACAAGCATTAACTATAACGTAGAAGAGAAGAATATCGGCTTCTCTTCAACTTCCGATACTTATAATATTCAATATCAAGGATTAGGCGGATTATCAAAAACATTTATCGGCGCTTCATATACTCTTCCGTTTGATTTAAGCGTCGGTGCTTCCTTTGATTATTATTTCGGCAGTATGACTTACAATGTAACAACATTACCAAATAATACTGCCAGCGATGCTTCAACATCGTATGATAAGAGCTATGATCCCAAGGGAGTCGGCACTACCTTCGGCTTCATCAGCCCGGATATTTCTAAGTTCTTAAACTCAAAAACAATTTCCGATCTAAGATTAGGATTATCCTTCAATTTACTTTCGACATTAAGTACCGATACTTTACTTACTTCATCATCTAACAGAGTGGATACTGTGGGGATAGGAACTACCGACATGAAAATACCAATGAGGATTTCTGCCGGGTTAAGCTTTGCGCTTGATAAGAGATATTATTTAACCTTCGATGCCGCTTCCCAGGCTTGGTCTAATTATACTTTCAATAATGTTAAGTCAAATGAACTGCGTAATTCATTAAAGCTTAGCGCCGGGTTTGAATTCCGTCCTAAATTGGATTTGAATATGTCTAATTGGGATTTGATAATTTGGCGCGCAGGTGTAAGCTATGAAAAAACCCAGTATCAAATAAACGGCATAGGCATAAATCAATTATCAGTTGCCGCAGGTTTTTCTTATCCTTTAAGTCCGGTAAATTCCGTTGATATTGCAATTCAATATTCAATTAGAGGAACTTTGGATTCCAATTTAATCCGTGAAAAAATGATTAGCCTTAACGCCGGGCTTAGTTTAGGAAGCTTTTGGTTTCTTAGACCCAAAGAGGAATAATTATTTAAAACAACCAAGAGAAAATGATGTACGAGTATTTAAGAGAAGATAAGGAAATTTATGAAGTGCTTTCGCTTGAGACAAAGCGTCAGCAGGAAAACCTTGAATTGATAGCTTCGGAAAATTTTGTTAGCCCTGCGGTGCTGGAAGCTGCCGGAACAGTTCTAACAAATAAATATGCCGAAGGCTACCCGGGCAAAAGATATTACGGCGGCTGTGAATATGTTGACATGGCAGAGAACATTGCAAGAGAGAGATTGAAAAAATTGTTTGATGCGGAGTATGCAAACGTTCAGCCTCACAGCGGCTCGCAAGCTAATATGGCTGTACTGATGACTCTTCTGAAGCCGGGAGATAAATTTCTAGGATTAAGTCTTGCACACGGCGGTCATCTTACGCACGGTTCGCCGGTAAACTTTTCCGGCATCCTTTATCAGGCAATCGGATATACATTAAATAAAGAAACGAAGACTCTTGATTACAATGTAATTGAAGATCTTGCAAAGAAAGAAAAGCCAAAATTGATTATAACAGGCGCGAGCGCATACTCACGCGAATGGGATTATAAAAAATTCAGAGAGATAGCAGATTCTGTCGGCGCTTTCTTAATGTGCGATATGGCTCATCCGGCTGGCTTGATTGCAAAAGGATTTCTTAATAACCCATTAAAGTACTGCGACGTTGTCACATCAACTACTCATAAAACTTTAAGAGGTCCGCGCGGTGGAATTATTCTTATCGGTAAGGATAAAGAAAACCCATTAGGAATCAAAACTCCGAAAGGCGACAGACTGAAATTAATGTCCGAGGTTTTCGACAGCATGGTTATGCCGGGAATTCAGGGCGGACCGCTTATGCACATTATAATGGCGAAGGCGGTTGCCTTTGGTGAAGCGCTTCAAGATTCATTTAAGGATTACGCCGGGCAGGTAATCAAAAATGCAAAAGCACTATCGAAAAAGCTAAGTGAATTTGGATTTGATATTATTTCGGGCGGAACGGATAATCATTTAATGCTTATCGATCTTACAAATAAGAATGTTACCGGTAAGCATGCCGAGAACGCTTTAGGCGAAGCCGGGATTACGGTAAATAAGAATATGGTTCCGTTCGATCAACGCAGTCCGTTTGTTACAAGCGGAATAAGAGTAGGTACGCCGGCGGTTACCACGCGCGGAATGAAAGAAAATGAAATGATAATAATTGCCGATTTGATCAACAGGACTATCTCAAATATAGAAAATCCTAAAGTGATTTCGGAAATAAGAAATGAAGTAACATTGCTTTGTTCAAAATTTCCTTTATACGCAGAGTTGCAGTAAGTTTGAATAGCGCTGTATTTATGATTTGTTTTAGATGAGATAATTTGTGGCAACTGAAGAATTAACAACGGCGGAAGATGAGATAGATGAAAAGGAATCCGGATCTGAAATGACCTTCCTCGAACACCTCGAAGAGTTGAGGTGGCGAATAATATATTCTCTTTATGGTCTGGGTGCTGGGACAATTATTGCATGGATATTTATAGATTTCCTGGTAAATGATGTTCTGCTTTTACCCGCCAGGCATGCCGGAGTACAACTTCAAAATTTAAAGCCATTCGGGCAGTTAATGCTTTTCTTTGAAGTTGCAATTGTTGCCGGTGTAATTATAAGCCTGCCGAATATTTTCTATCAATTGTGGAAGTTCATTTCACCGGCGCTAAAGCGGAATGAAAGAAAATATATCTCGGCGATTGTAACATTCTCAACACTCTGCTTTCTGCTTGGAGTTGTGTTTGCATATTTTGTTATGCTTCCGATGTCGTTGAAGTTTGCAGCCCAGTTTGGTTCCTCGGAAATAAAGAATGTCTTTGCAATAGACGAATACATGACTATTATAATAAGCATTATGCTGGGTTGCGGGTTGGTTTTCGAGCTTCCGATGGTTTCGTATTTCTTAAGCAAGCTGGGAATATTAACTCCGGCTTTCATGAGGAAATACAGGCGCCATGCAATTGTAATTATCTTTGTCGCCGCCGCATTTCTTTCGCCCGGCACAGACCCTGTTTCACAAATAATTCTGGCGGCGCCTCTTTTATTGTTATACGAAATTAGTATTTTTATTTCTAAATTAGCCAGTAAAAAAAGTTGACTAATAAAAGTCTAAAAGACATAAGTCTTCCCATCCAAACCGAGCTTGAGAAATTCGAGGAGCTTTTTAAGCGTTCTATGAAATCCGATGTAAAGCTTGTTGATTTGATTGCAAGATATATCATCAGACAGAAAGGGAAGAAGATAAGACCGCTGCTTGTACTATTAGCGGCAAAGGTAGCCGGAGGCATAACAGAACGTACATACAGGGGTGCAATTCTTGTGGAGCTTCTTCATACCGCTACTTTAGTTCATGACGATGTAGTGGATAACGCAGACAAGCGACGGGGTTTTTGGTCTATCAATAAAGTATTTAAAAATAAAGTTGCCGTGCTAATGGGCGATTATCTTTTATCCCGCGGCTTGCTTATTGCCGTTGAAGGCAAGGACTACGACTTTCTTGAAGTTATTACAAACACGGTAAAAAGAATGTCCGAGGGCGAGCTTCTTCAAATAAGAAAAACAAGAAAGCTTGATATTGACGAGCCGACTTATTTCCGGATAATTTCAGATAAAACTGCATCGCTTCTGGAAACATGCTGCAAGATAGGGGCGCTTAGCGCAAGCAGCGACAACAGGTACCATGAGACGATGAGAGAGTTTGGTGAGAAGATTGGAATTGCTTTCCAGATAAGAGATGATATTCTGGATTACGACGGAAACACCAGCACCACCGGCAAGCCTATTGGCGGGGATATTAAAGAAAAGAAAATTACACTTCCTCTGATCTATTCACTTAATCAGGTTTCTAAAAACGAAGCTAGTGAAATTAGAAGGCTGATAAAGGACGGCGAGAAAAAAGAGAGCGTTAAAGAGATTATTAATTTTGTTAGGAAGAATAACGGAATAAATTACGCAAACGAAACGGCATTAAGCTATTCTGCAAAGGCAAAGGAATTGCTTGATATATTTCCGGACTCACCCGGCAAACTCGCACTTCAAACTCTTGTTGATTTTGTAATAGACCGCAAGAATTAATTCTTATCAAGATGCTCTTTATAATCGAATCCTTTTAACGGATCTCTCAATGTCAGCACCGGGCAAGGAGCCTTTCTAACTACCTTTTCAGCAGTACTTCCGAAGAGCAGATGCTCAACCCCCGTATGACCGTGCGATGCAATGATAATTAAATCAATATCTTCCTCTGAGGCAGTCTCAATTATTTCAAGAAACGGCTTGCCGGTCTTAACTATCGGATGAACTTTAACGTCCGTGGGAATTTCCTTTTGCGCTAGCTTATTCAATTCTTCAACGGCGCGCTTGTCCATTTCCAAATCAACCGAAGGTATTGCAATCTGTCCCATGCTGAAATCAGGCGGGTATATCACCGGTTCGACAACGTAAATGATAAAAAGCTCAGCCTGGAATATCTTAACAAAATTGACTGCATACTTCAACGAGCTTTTGGAGTAATCTGAAAAATCAATCGGCACTAAAATCTTTTTTATTTCAGGTTCCATAAACCTCCTCCGATTTTATTTTTAATTTTACTTGTAATGATATAATGTCTTCATTTAATTTTCTTAAACGTGCAATTACAACCTGATTTATTCCCTGCAGAATTTTTGTGCCGGTTTTTGGAAATTTATCTACAAACTCATCCAAATCCGGCTTGAATATAACAGCGAGCTTAGAATCATCGACAGCTATTGCAGATGCAGATCTTTTCTCGCCATCGATTAAAGCGAGTTCGCCGAAGAAATCTCCCTTATTAAGAAGTGCCAACGATAAGGTCTCTTTGTTTTCGAAGGCTCTTTTAATTTCAACAGTACCTTCACGAATTATGTACATTCCTATTCCAGGGTCATCCTGGTAAAAGATATATTCGCCTTTAATATAATTTCTCTCGTGCATTAAGTTAGTAACCGAGGAAATTTCTCTGCCGGTTAAGCCTTTGAAAACCGGAATTGCAAGCAGGGTATTGCGCAGGTCCATTATGCCGGAAGAAGTACCGAATAAATTCGACCAGAAGCTGCTGCGGATTGTGCCGTTATTTTGTTCGCTCATAAATTTTCCTTAAAAGATTCCTGATTCCGCAACTCTCCACATCTTTTGGCAAGGGAACCTCTTTTCATATAAAGCTCTGCCGACAATAACGGAATCAATTTTGTCCGGCATTAAATTTTGAACATCCATTAACTCGTCTTTGTTTCTAATACCGCCAGAAAGAGTAACTTTTGCGTCTGTAATATCGGCAACTTCCTTAGAATAAGTCAAGTTAGGGCCGCCCAGAATTCCGTTCCTCATAACATCGGTACAAATAAATCTTTCGATGCCGATCTGCCTCATTTTCTTTGCAAAGTCTTTGTATTTGATGCCGGTTTTAATTGTTCTTCCTTTCATAACAAGTTCTTCATTAACGATATCGAGAGCAATTACTATTTTGGATGGTCCGTACTTTTCAAATACCTTCATGAATAACTCAGGGTTTTCAATTGCCATTGTGTTTACCGCCAGCCTGCTGATTCCCGTATCCATTATAGCCTCAACATCATGCATGCTTCTGATTCCGCCTGTAAATTGCACAGGTATAATTACCGATTGACAGATTTCCCGGATGATAGGTAAGTTGGTAAGATTATGTTCATGTGCACCGTCGAAATCAACAATGTGAAGAAGCTTGGCATTCTCGGCGCGCCAAATCCGTGCCATCTCTACCGGGTCGCTTCCGTATTCTTTACTGCCTAACTCCGGAATTCCCTGAACAACACGAACTGTTTTGCCGTGTTTAATATCAATTGAAGGTATGACTAAAATGTATCTCATCTTTTTATACAAACTAACAGCAAATAATCAGACGTAATTTACAATTTATTTTGATATTTTGTGTTACTGAAAATATTTTAATAGTAATTAAAGGAACTACTTAAATGAATCCAAGGCTTTTCAAAATCTTTCTTTTCTCTTTTTTTATAATTATCGCCTCTGTTATTTCGGTTTATTCAAAGACGGATTTATTGCAGAACTCAACCGGAAGCATCCGCCGGAATCCTTTCTATAAACCTAGTACACTTTCATTCCATGCGATTCCATTTGATAAAATAAAGGATAGCGATTATCAGCCCGCATTTGATGAGGGAATGAAACGGCAGCTTGCCGAGGTAAAACTGATAGCTGACAATCCTGAACCACCGACCTTTGAAAATACACTTGTCGCTCTTGAAAAAAGCGGTCAAATGCTGATGCGCGTTCAGCTTGCATTTAATGTTGTAAGCAGCGCTAACACGGATTCTGTTCTTCAGAAAGTGCAGCAGTATGAAGCGCCAAGGCTTGCCGCTCAAAACGATGCAATCTTTTTAAATTCAAAACTGTTTAAGAGAGTAAAGTCAATTTACGATAAGCGCAGCAGTCTCAAGCTCGATCATGAATCTATGAAACTCATCTCTTATTACTATAATCAATTTGTGCATGCCGGGGCTAATCTTTCGGCTGAAAAGAAAGACGAATTAAAAAAGCTAAACGAGGAAGAAGCAACATTGATCGCTCAATTTGATAACAAGCTTTTAGCCGGAACAAAGGCAGGCGCATTAATAGTTAGTGATAAATCAAAGTTAGCAGGACTTTCGCAGGTGCAGATTGATGCGGCTAAACAAGCTGCCGAATCGCGCGGGCTTTCGGGTAAATGGTTAATTCCTTTGCAGAATACGACACAGCAGCCAGATTTAACATATCTCAAGGATAGAGCAACTAGGCGTCAGCTTTTTGAAAATTCATGGAACCGTTGCGAGCGCAATGATGCTAACGATACCCGCTCTATTATCGAGCGGATAGCGAAAATACGTGCGGAGAAAGCTAAGCTTTTAGGCTATCCTAATTATGCTGCCTGGGCACTTGTAAACCAGATGGCAAAGACTCCTCAAACAGTTGAGAAATTTCTTGATCAACTTGTTCCGGCTACAATTGCCAGCGAGAAAAAAGAAGCTGCAGAATTGCAAATCCTTATAGACAAATCAGATAAAAACTTTAAGCTTGAGCCCTGGGATTGGAGCTATTATGCCGAGAAGCTTCGTAAAGAAAAATATAATTTAGATGATTCGGAAATTAAGCCTTACTTTGTTCTTAACAATGTCCTCGAAAAAGGAATCTTTTTTGAAGCGCATGAGCTATACGGCTTGACGTTCAAAGAGCTTAATAACGTTCCAGTCTATCAGAAAGATGTTAAAGTATTTGAAGTGTTTGACAAAGACGGTTCTCCGCTTGCTCTATTTTATGCAGATTATTTTAAGCGCGACAATAAATCCGGCGGTGCATGGATGGACAACATGGTTATTCAATCCAAATTACTTGGAACAAAGCCTGTGGTTTACAACGTTTGCAACTTTACAAAACCGGCGCCCGGGCAACCTGCTTTACTAAGCTACGATGATGTTACAACCATGTTTCATGAATTTGGTCATGCGCTGCACGGCATGTTTGCAAGCCAGGAATTTCCAAGTCTTTCAGGTACAAATGTTCCGCGAGACTTTGTCGAATTTCCTTCTCAGTTTAACGAGCATTGGGCGCTTTATCCAAAAGTGCTTGAGCATTACGCGTTAAATTATAAAACCGGTAAGCCTATGCCGCAGAGCTTAGTTGATAAAATTAAGAAGGCAACAGTTTTTAATCAGGGTTATGATTTTACCGAACTGCTTGAAGCTGCCGATCTCGATATGGCATGGCATACTTTGCCGGCAAGCGCTCCGGTACAAAACTCGGATAAATTTGAAATTGAAAGTCTGAAAAAAGACCATCTGTATTTTCCCCAGGTTCCTTCCCGCTACCGTTCAAGTTATTTTCTGCATATCTGGGGGAATGGGTATGCAGCAGGTTATTATTCTTATCTCTGGACTGAAATGCTTGACGATGATGCGTTCCAGTGGTTTTTAGATCATGGCGGCTTAACGCGTAAAAACGGCGACCGCTTCCGCCATATGATTCTTTCTAAAGGCGCAACGGAAAATTACAGCACAATGTTCCGTGATTTTACGGGGCATAATCCTCAGATCGAGCCGATGCTTGAAAATAGAGGACTCAAATAGCAGGCAAGTATCAATTGCCTAATTCAGTATGACGAATAGAGATGTCATCTTTCCCAAAGATGACATCTTTACTAAAAATGTACACAAAAAAGAGCGCAAGCTTTTTTTATTGTACAGTAAGATTATATTCTTGAATAAAAAAATAGGGAAAAAGCGCTTCAAGCAATGGCATTCGATTTGTCAAAGTTGAATTCATAAAATTTAATAATTTGACAAAACAGTGAAATTGCAATATGAAAAAAATATTATTGATTTTTTTAGTAATGCCGGCGGCAATATTTGCACAGGATAGTTTCGGCAGCATAAAGCTTGGTGTCTTTGATCCTTCGGCAACAGGTGCCGGTTTCATTATCGGGTATGAAGGCGGCTGGGAGTTCGATAGAAATTTAAAAGTAGGCTGGGATGTTGATTGGTTCCATAAAAGCTACGTAGACCAAAACCTTGTTACTCAATTCAATAACTTTTACGGGGTGAACAGTTCCTTAAATGAATTAAGAGCATCAACCAATCTGCATGTAATTCCATTAATGGCGGCGGCAACAATAAGCTTTCCGGCTTCATTTAAAACAAAGGTTTATTTTAACGGCGCTGTTGGCTTGGAAATGCTTTTAATTTATTATCATGATTATAACATTCCTAATAACAGTGAGTTCAGAGGCGCATTTGATTTTGCATGGCAGCTTGGTGCCGGTGTTGCGTACGAGCTTGGACCGCGCTCCGATATAATTTTAGAGGCAGATTATCATTACTCTCAGCCAAGCTGGGATTATAAGGCAACAGATGCGTGAACCGGACGAACAGCAACCTTCCAGCAGGTATTTGATATGAGCGGACTGATGTTAAGAACAGGTATAAGATTCTACTTTTAGTTCGTGTAAGATTTAAAATCAGGTACTGTTAGCTGGCTCAATCGGCACAGGAATTAAATTCTTCGAAAATCATCAAAATTCTTGACTTTTCTAAGGATAATCTTCATATTTGAAGAAGATGAACTAAGTTTTTATTCTAAACTGAAAGGATTTGCATGCAAGCGAAAGTCAGAATTGATCGCTTAGCGAAAAGTGCGAGTGAAAATAAATTCATTCAAGTACTATCAAAGACTAAGACTCGCGATATATTTTTAATTTTTTCATTTACTTTGATAACGGCAATCGGAGCTCAAATTACTATTCCCGTTAAGCCAGTTCCATTTACACTTCAGACTATGATGGTGGTTTTATCCGGTGCTTTCCTGGGAGCGAAAAAAGGCGCATA
>JAJYIL010000014.1:0-2803 GCA_021790055.1 Bacteroidota bacterium | reverse complement strand
TTTGCTCAGATACCTGACAGTTCAATTGGGTTTGCAAGATTGTTTGGTCCAACCGGTGGTTATTTGCTTGCATTCCCCATCGGCGCTTTTATAACGGGATTTTTAGCTAAAAGATTTGTCCGCCGACAGGCAGGATTTAAGAGCTATTTTGGAATTATTGTTTCGATGCTTTGCGGTGAGTTGGTGATTTTATTATTCGGTTCGATGTATCTGGGAATTGTTTATTTGAAAGATGTAAAGGAAGCTCTAATTGCCGGCGGCGCCGTCTTTTTAATCTGGGCAGTGGTAAAAGACATTATTGGTGCCGGAATTTACTTTGGTATTACTAAAAGAAGAACTAAATAAATGATAACTTTCCGAATAATGAATTTCCCGAAATAGATAAATGGGAATTAAAAATATCATCTTTATAATAATATTTCTTGGCGCAGTGGGATTTTTTGTCCTCAACTGCAGAAAGCTTCTAAGCTACATGCTTGTTGCAAAAAAGAAAGGTGATAGATTCGGAAGTCCGGGTGAAAGAATAAAAAAAGTTCTTACGGTTGCGTTTGGGCAGTCAAAATTATTCAGAGATTTCAAGGCAGGGATTCTTCATTTCTTTATCTTTTGGGGGTTTGTTCTATTTCTCTTCGCAGTTTTTGAAGCTTTCATGCAGGGATTTTATTCTCCATTCAGCCTTTCGGTTACCGGTGCGTTCTATTCGATTGTTACTTTTATTGAAGATATCTTTGGACTTCTTGTCATTCTTTCCGTTCTTTATGCTCTTTATAGAAGATTTATTCTTCATATAAAAAGACTTGGAGTAGACAAACACGGGAAGATTGATGCGACCATAATTTTAGTGATGATACTTTTAGTCTGTGTCGCAATGTTTGGCGAAAATATTTCCTCGATTGCAAGCCGCGGGTTTGTTCTATCGAAATTTGAAGTGCATCCGCTTTCTTTATTGTTGAGTCATGTCTTTTATTCCGCAAATTCTTCACATGCCGGAACATTCTTAGAAATTTTCTGGTGGATGCATGTTATTGTTGTTCTCAGCTTCCTGAATTATCTTCCTTACTCCAAACATCTGCACGTACTGACTTCAATACCAAACACTTACTTTGCAAATCTCGATGGAATCCGAAATACCTTAAAGCCAATCAATCTTGAAGATGAATCTATTGAAGTATACGGCGCTGCAGATATTGAGCAGCTTTCCTGGAAACAAATTTTAGACGGTTATACATGTACCGAATGCGGAAGATGCACTGCTGCTTGTCCGGCTGCTACTGTTGGGAAAGTTTTATCCCCAAGAAAAATAATTACCGATATACGTAAAAGAACGATGGACAAAGCTCCTTTGTTGGTAGAAGGAAAGACCGACGAAAATATCTTTTCAAAATCTTTAGTTCATGATTATATTACCGATTTGGAGCTTTGGGATTGCACGACGTGTATGGCTTGCGTACAGGAATGTCCGGTAATGATTGAACATGTAGATTCAATTGTTGATATGAGACGAGATCTTGTATTAACCGAGTCTCAGTTTCCATCAAACTTAAACAATGTATTTAAGAGTATCGAGACAAACTTTACACCCTGGGCTTTCAATGCAGCCGACCGGGCAAACTGGGCAGAAGGAATGGGAATAAAAACTTTGGCTGAAGATCCTAATTGCGATATTCTTTTCTGGGTCGGATGTGCAGGGTCATTCGACAACCGATACAAAAAAGTTACAAAAGCATTTGCATCTCTCATGCAAAAAGCTAATATTAACTTTAGAATTTTAGGAACTGAAGAAAAATGTAACGGAGATACGGCAAGACGCCTTGGCAATGAGTATCTTGCACAGATGATGATGAAAGAGAACATTGAGACCCTAAATAATTATGGTGTTAAAAAGATTGTTACGGCTTGCCCTCATTGCTTTCATTCGCTCGGTAACGAATACAAACAGTTCGGCGGAAATTATGAGGTTTTTCATCATTCTCAGTTTATCCGGCAACTTCTGAATGAAGGCAGGATTCAATTGAAAGATGAAGAGAAAAAGATTAACGCTACATACCATGACTCGTGCTACCTCGGCAGGTACAATAAGGTATTTGATTCACCGAGAGAATCTTTAAGAATAATTCCAGGTCTTGAATTAACCGAAATGAAAAGGAACAAAACAAAAGGCTTTTGCTGCGGCGCCGGAGGCGGAAGAATGTTCCTTGAAGATGAAGAAGGCGGCAGAATAAATCTTGAACGAACAAGAGAAGCGCTGGAAACTAATTCAGACACAATCGCATCTGCATGCCCGTTCTGTATGACGATGTTAACCGATGGTGTCAAACATTTCGAAAAGACAGATCAAGTAGAAGTAAAAGATATTGCAGAGATAATTTTCGAAAATTCTAAATAACTTAATTTCTAAACTACATTATAGGAGGTCTTAATGGATAAATATGAGAGCTTAGTCCAATCAGTTAAAAACTTGGAGACTGATTTCGAGAAGTTCTATGTTAAAGGTCAGGCTGCTGCCGGAACACGCTTGCGTAAAGGCTTAAGCGATTTACGTAAACAGGCTCAGGAAGTCCGCAAGGATATTCAAGAGGTTAAAGCTCAAAGGAAGGCAGCTAAATAACGGGCTATTTTATTAGTTACTATTCAAGGCTGTCCTGATTTTATCGGGATAGCCTTATTTTTTATGCAAAAGAAAAAATTACTTTTCATTCCGCTTATCCTTCTGATTTTTGTTATTACCGTAAAATCGAAAAGCATCTTCAATCCTCGCAAAAAAAAGATTGAAAAAGATTCTCTTGTTACAATTTCTATTTCT
>JAJYIL010000494.1 GCA_021790055.1 Bacteroidota bacterium | reverse complement strand
GATCTACCTTTCCGAAAATTCAAAAATAATCCTAATCAACGGGGTCTCGAAGCAGTATGCAATGACAGGCTTCAGGATCGGGTGGGCAGTAGGTAACAAAAAGATTATCGAAGCAATGTCTAACATTCAGGGGCATCAAACATCAGGACCTTCGGTGCTACTTCAGAAAGCCGCAGTCGGGGCTCTCAATGGAATTCAATCCGGTGTTGAAAGCTTAAGATTAACGCTTGAGAACAACCGCAATGTAATGATCGATCTACTGAATTCATTTGAAGGCGTAAAAGTTACTAAACCCGATGGAACTTTCTATTGCTTTGCAGACTTTAGCGTCTATGAAAAAAAATCAAACAAGCTTTCTGAATTTTTAATAGACAAAGTAATGGTGCTTACGGTTCCCGGCGCTGAATTTGGTCTTGAAGGACATCTTAGATTAAGCTACTGCGGAACGATAAAGGAAATTACTGAAGGTGTTGAGAGAATGAAATGGGCACTCGATCCTAACTCGCCTAACGAGCTTTACATCGGCGACAGGAAGTTAGTGAGGGATTGGTCATGAGCAAGTATCTCGAATTCAATACACCGGCGAGCAAAGAAGCAAAGCAATTAGCGTCCGATTTTAATTTATCCAATCACGGCTTTAATTATCTCGACCGCGTTTATTGGAATCTTCCTTTGTCTTCGCTTTATGAAGAAGCGATTTTCAGGAACGAAGGACATGTTTCCGATGGCGGTCCCTTTGTTGTTAAGACCGGCAAGCATACGGCGCGCGCTGCTGCGGATAAATTTATTGTTAGTGAAGAATCATCGGATAAGAATATCTGGTGGGGAGTTCACAATAGACCCTTCAGCCTTGAAAAATTTAACTCGCTGATACAAAGGCTTGAAGCTTACGCACAGGGAGAAGAATTCTTTGTACAGGATTGTTACGTAGGCGCAGACCCTGAATACCGTATGCCTATCAGAATAATTACCGAGAAGGCTTGGCACAGCTTGTTTGTAAGGAATATGTTCATTACAACAAGCAACCCCGATGAACTGAAAAAATTCATACCGGAATTTACGGTGATAGCTGCGCCGGGATTTAAAGTTGATCCTAAAATCGACGGTACAAGAACTGAGACGGGGATAGTTTTAAATTTCGATTCGCGGATTGCAATAATTGCAAACTCTCTTTACGCCGGTGAAATTAAAAAGTCCATCTTCACTGTGTTGAATTATCTTCTCACTTACAGAGACGTTCTGCCTATGCACTGCTCTGCTAACGTGGGCAAGGACGGGGACGTCGCATTATTCTTCGGCTTAAGCGGAACGGGTAAGACGACTTTGTCTGCAGACCCGAAGCGAAAATTAATAGGCGATGACGAGCATGGCTGGAGCCCTTACGGCATTTTTAATTTTGAAGGCGGCTGCTACGCAAAAGTTATTCGCCTTTCGGAGGAAAGCGAACCGGAAATTTATGCGACGACTAAGCGGTACGGTACCATTCTTGAAAATGTGGTTTACGATCCGGTTACGCGCAAAATTGATTTGAACGATGACTCGGTAACCGAAAATACTCGTGCTTCTTATCCCCTGGATTTCATTCCCAATGTTGTTCCGGAAGGATATGTTAGGAACCATCCAAAGAATGTTATACTATTGACTTGCGACGCAACAGGAACTCTTCCCCCGATTGCACGCTTAAATCCGGAACAAGCACAATATCATTTTATCAGCGGCTACACTTCCAAGATTGCCGGAACAGAAATCGGTTTGGGCATAGAGCCGCAGATAACTTTCAGTGCGTGCTTTGGAGGACCATTTATGGTGCGTCATCCGTTTGATTATGCCGCTTTGCTAAAAGAAAGACTGATGAAGCATAACGCTCAATGCTGGCTTGTTAATACCGGCTGGGTCGGCGGAAGGTTCGGCGTAGGTAAGAGAATTAGCATCCGTCATACGAGAAACCTTCTAGATGCGGCTCTCGAAGGCAAGCTTAACAAAGTCAAATACAGAAAGGACAAGTTGTTCGGTTTCGAAGTTCCGCTAACATGTCCTGATGTTCCCGAAGATGTACTTGATCCATCAAGCTCATGGGGAAACAAGGATGAGTACTGGAAGAAGTACGATGCTCTTGCGGCAAGGTTTGTTGAGAACTTTAAGCTGTTTGCAAAGGGCTGTTCGGAAGAGGTTCTGAAGGCTGGACCGAAGCGACTCTCGCAGATTTAATAACCAATCTTTAATTAGCTTGCTTCTGGTGAAAGCGAGAGGCAAGCTGCTAATATCCAAGCTTACGGTATAAAGGTATATGGGTATAAGGTCTTCCCCGTATACCTTATACCTCTATACCTTTTATATACTTATAACGTATTCCCTTATATCCTACAACTAAGGAATTAAACTTCTGATCAAATTTTACTTTGTTCTTTCCGATTGTTTTTTTAGTTTCCCGCCGTTCAAAAAAAAATGAATTCCGAAAAACTGTTTATGATTGACAGAATAAAAGAGATCGAAAAAGCTTCACGGCTTCTTGAACCTTCACCCGCGCAAAGAAGATCGCTCCTGGAAAATGTAATAAAATACTCGGAAGAATTCCTTAACTCTCTACAATCATCAAAAACCTATGAAGGATCTAAGAATAATAGTAAGGATATGCTTAGCATCCCGATATCTGATTCGACTAAAAATATAAAAGAGACTTTATCGATTTTAAAAGAAAATGTTGATACGCCTGGAATAAATACCGCTTCGGGCGGACACATTGGCTACATTCCCGGCGGCGGCATCTGGCATTCTGCGCTTGGAGATTTCTTAGCCGACATTACCAACCGCTATGCCGGTGTATTTTTCGCATCGCCCGGCGCTGTAAGAATGGAAAATCATCTTCTAAACTGGATGGCTGAAATTATTGGTTATCCAAAATCTTCGGCAGGCAATTTAACTTCCGGCGGAAGCATGTCAAATCTTATAGCTATTGTCACCGCGCGTGAAGCTTATAAGATCAGTTCTAAAGAAATAAATAGAATGGTTGTATACCTTACTGCCCAGGCACATCACTCTGTCGAAAAGGCTTTAAGGATAGCCGGGCTGAATGAATGTATAAAGCATTTTATCCCGGTAGATGAAAATTTTAAAATGAATGTAGATGAGCTTGAGCGTTCAATAGAAAAAGATAAAAAGGGCGGACTTAAACCCATGCTTGTAGTTTCTTCTGCGGGGACAACCGATGT
>JAJYIL010000493.1 GCA_021790055.1 Bacteroidota bacterium | reverse complement strand
ACTACTAATGTCAGAAGCAAAATTAGTTATTCGAAGCGAAGAGAATAGAAAAATTAAGTACCGGAACATTGAAATATTGGAAGATTGGAAAAATGGGATTAAACCATATACTCCAATACTCCATTACTCCAATACTCCAATCTACCGGATGGCTATTATATTACTGCCAGCATTAGTCATACTCTTACTGGTCGGATGCCGGAACCCGTTTGCACCGGCGCTTGATGAAAGCAATAGTAATAATTCTTCAGCCATATCGGACCAGACTACTACGGATGGCGTATTTCAAAATTTTCAGTACGCTTATACATTTAAAGATACTGTTATTTATGGAAGGTTGATTAGCCCGGATTTTGTTTTTACATATCACGATTACGATCAAGGAATCGACGTTTCCTGGGGAAGAGATGATGAAATGAAAACTACATACGGATTATTTCAAAATACTCAAAGACTGGATTTAATATGGAATAATATTGTCCTATCAAGCAGCGATTCTACCAATGCGACTATAGTACGCGGATTTAATTTGACGATTACTTTTAATCCAACCGATGTTGAAAGGATTGACGGCAGGGTTAATATGACTTTGCAGAAAGATCCTTCTACCGGTAAATGGCTGATTACAAAATGGATTGATGAATCGAATTTCTAACTTCCGGCTTTTGTACAAGTATGGTAAATAAGTAAATTTGTATTAAGATTTTTATAGTGAATTAAACTAAATGATATTTTTCTGGCTGAAAGAATCCATAAAGCTAATCGGACGTGCGAAGTCTTCGTTCTTCCTTTCACTTATATCGATGAGTATTTCAGTCTTCTTAATTACCTCATCTTTAATTTCAATTCAGCTTTCGAACACACTGCAAAGGAATATTAAGCAGAGCGTAAGTATAAATGTTTTTTTAAAAGATACGTTGACGAACAATCAAATAAGCCGGCTTCGTTCAAAAATAAGACAAAAGTATTTTGTAAATACAATCAGGTATATTGATAAGAACCAGGCTGCTAAGGATTTTATAAAAGAAACCGGCGAAGATTTTAGACGCGTATTGGATTATAACCCGCTTCCTGCATCGTTCCTAATTACCCTGAAAGAACATTACGTTGAAAAAGATTCGCTAAATAGGATAGTGGCTGCAATCGGCGCTTACGATGGTGTTGA
The DNA here is from genome assembly GCA_021790055.1 of Bacteroidota bacterium. GTDB lineage: Bacteria > Bacteroidota > Ignavibacteria > Ignavibacteriales > Ignavibacteriaceae > FEN-1297. The sequence continues at coordinate 2,064 of JAJYIL010000493.1, read as the reverse complement.
TGATGTCGTGTTTCAGCAAGGATTTGTATATAAAATTCTTTCGTTTATCAAGAGAATCCAGACTTATATCTTCATATTTACAGGCATTCTATTTTTCATTTCTATTTACATCGTCTTTAGCACGGTGAAGCTGGTAACAAAATCTAAGTATGAAGAGATGGAAACGATGAAGCTTGTCGGCGCAAAGCTTTCGACAATCAAAATGCCGGTAATTTTAAATTGTATTCTGATTGGACTTCTTGCCGGAATTATCTCTCTTGCGGTATTTTATTTTCTGAACTATTATATCCGGGGCATCTCAGAAATTCACCGCTGGCTTAATTTTAATAAGCTGTACTTTATAGTTGTAGTTTTGGCAATAGGACCGGTTATAGGCAGCCTGGTAAGTGTATTTTCTTTGCGGAAAATCAGTCTGAAGATTTGATATGGCGGAGGTATTTCATGGTTATTGAACAAATTAAATTGAAATAGGACAAGAGAACTACATTTATGATGCTTGGATTTTTACTTTTCACTATATGCCTAATGCCTTGTATCCTGTACCTAATTCGATATACCATGTCTCATTATACCTTATACCGTATTCCCATATCCCGAATACTGCCTAAAGGCTTTCCAAATTTGAAACTCGGAGCCATGTTACTTCTTCTACCCGTGTACTTCTGTTCAAAGGTCTTTCCGCAAAATATACCGGATTACAGCCAAAGGTCATTAAGAGTAGCGGTTGATTCTTCGAGAGTGCAGAGCACGCTCCCGGTTTCAGGCGATGAAAGTGTTGATCCCGATGAATACATTGTCGGTACCGGGGATAGATTTTTTATTTCTATAAGCGGGCTGCAAGATGTAGCTTACAATACACAGATAAACCAGAACGGATATCTATTCATTCCAAAGGTAGGAGGAGTTGATTTAAAAAATTCTACTCTTAACGAAGCTAAAGAAAAGATTACCTCTGCAATAAATAAGTATTTTAAAGATGTTGATGTATTTATTTCTTTGGTCGGTATAAGAAAAATTACCGTTTCTCTTCTCGGCGATGTAAAGAATCCTTCTGCTTATGTCTTACCGGGAAATTCCAGGCTGATAGATTTAATTGGAAAGTCAGATGGATTACTACCGACTTCCAATTACCGGGATATAAAAATTAAATCGGCAGATAGAACATCGCATGCTTATGATTTTCTGAAATATTTAAGGTTCAGCGATAAGAAAGATAATCCGCTTCTACATGAAGGCGATGCAGTTATAGTTGATAAAATTGATAAGACTGTTTCAATTAAAGGCGAGGTTAAATATCCCGGCATGTATGAATATATCCCTGATGAAACCGTCATTGATTTAATAAAATTAGCCGGAGGTTTTCTTAGTAAAGCCAGAACGGATACAATTGAAATTGTTTCATTTATGCCCGGCGGAAAGGAACAGGTAAGTAGGTATTATTCTTATGGTAGTCTCCTGGATCAAAAAATTATTCTTAAAAGCGGCGACATGATTCTCGTGAGAAGCATTCCCCAATACATGATTGGTCGCTATGTTAAGGTAGAAGGTTGGGTAAAGTATCCCGGCGTTTACAAAATTATTCAAGATAAAACCACTCTAGTTGATATTATAAATCAGGCGGGCGGCTTCCTTAAGGATGCTTCGCTTACGGATGCAACATTAACAAGGAATATTGACACTTCGGAATACGACCCGGAATTCGAGCAATTAAAATCAATGCAGCGCAAAGACATGACCGAGGATGAGTATGATTATTTTAAGGCAAAGTCGCTTCAACGGAGAGGCAGATTTGTAGTTGACTTTAATGCATTGTTCAAAGATCATGATTTGTCTGAAAACGTAGTGCTTAAAAAAGGCGATGTCATAAAGGTTCCCGAAGCGAAAAATTATATCATAATGCTTGGTCAGGTTGTAAACCCGGGAAATATTATTTATCAAAAGCAATTGAAGGTGGACGATTACATCCGGATGGCAGGAGGATACGGCTGGCGTGCAGATAAAGGCAAAGTAAGAGTTATTAAAGCTAACTCAGGCGAATGGATAAAGGCAGACGATGTTGAATCG
>JAJYIL010000492.1 GCA_021790055.1 Bacteroidota bacterium | reverse complement strand
TGTAGAAGTTTCTGCAGACTCGGTAAAGCTTTAACAATTAATAAATTCCATATTCAATTTGATGAAGCGCCTCCTCAACCTTCCGGCTACCCGACTCGGTTTTAATCAGATCGACCGGCTTTTTACCCTCAAGTGAAAGCACCGTACTGTGCAGCCATCGGTTCAGTTCTTCATCGCTGCCTAAAACTTTTTTGCCGAGCTCTTATATGGATTCCAATATGCGAAGGCTATCGCTCTTTTGCGTCGATATAAATCCGGGGTTTTTCTGTCTTGTCCACCTGCTGACCGTCTTGCTTGTTACATCGAGTACGCCTGCAATATCCCCTATTGTCAAAGCATATCTTTCATTAATCTCTTTTATCTTCCCTGCGGTCGAACCTTCAATTGAATAGCTGTAATTCTTTCTTTGTGCCATAGGAAATATGTCCTTTATCTAACGGACAAATATACCAGCTTTATTCCTGTTATCAATAGAATAAAACAGTACAAGCCTGAACCGATTGGTCGTTTGGTTACCGTTATCCGTCTTCGATTCGCTTTGCTGGAACTGGTATCTTTCGATTTCAAACTCATGCACAACAGTTTGTTCATCCGTTTTTCCAATGGCTGGTTGATAAAGCGTTAAAGCTCTTTCTAATTGTTTATTGATACAATAGCCCTAATTGCTTATATTCCTATTAGATTTTCAGATTTGAGATGTAGTACGGAGTTGCAAGTGTGGAATAACTTACTATTAAAGAGACTGACGCGGGGAAAGCGGAATTAAAAAATGAGTTGGCGTTGTTGCTCTTCAATAAAGCCATTGTGCTCAAGCCAAATTCCCTTCAATGTCAGTTCTTTAATAAAACAGATTCTCCGCTGCAGCGGGTTTGATGAGGAAGATTCTTATAAAACATGAAAGGAAAAAGAAAGATGGAAAATACAATTGATGTGCATGATCTTCCTGAAAAAGAAGTCCGATTTATTCAGCAGCTTGTTGATTTGTTGAAAGAAAAAGGACAGAAGGATACGGAAAGAGCCGTTGGGAAAAAGCTAGGGAAAAGAATTACACTTCCCACATACCAATTAGGTGCGGTGCATGGAAATTTAAGCAGGAGAGAAATTTATGATTACCTCTGAAACATGTCTCGTAGATACCAATGTTCTTGTGTATGCGATAAATGAGAATGTGAAGCAGCACAAGGCAGCTCGTTCGCTGATTGAGTCCGGATTGAATGGTGAAATTCCTCTCTGTTTTACTCCGCAGGTGTTCTCGGAATTCTATGCAACGGTGACTAATCCCAAACAGGTTACCACTATTCTTCCCCGTCAAGATGCAATATCGGAGATTGAAGATTATTTTCTCAAAGGGGAATGCGATTTAATATACATTCAGAGAAGTACTTTGTACAAAGTAATTGAATTACTTAAAAGGTATCCGGTAAATGCTCAAGAAATTTTTGATTTACAACTTGTTGCGACAATGCTCTCAAATAATGTTACTCGCATTTATTCTTACAATAACAAAGACTTTTCACAATATTCTGAAATCAAAGTTCTGAATCCCGATTCAGTGATACAGTAGGGTGGTAGGAATTTACATAATGGATATTATCGGAAATAGCTAAAGGAGAGGCTGGGACATTACTGAAATATATGGAGTAATCTTAGAATCTAATACTGAATCTTATTATTTTTGTCTTGTAAGGTTTAGAAAGTGCGTGTATGAATGAACAAAAATTTAAACCAGCAACTGAGTGGTTTTTACAAGCAGATTATGATTTGGATACCGCCGATGCAATGCTGAAGTCAGACAGGTACATCTATACTATTTTTATGGTTCATCTTTCATTAGAAAAGGCAATTAAAGGAATTTATGCACAGACTTTTCAGGATAACCCTCCAAAGACCCATCACCTGCTTTACCTAATAGAGAAAATTCAATCTAAGGTATTGTTCGATATTCCTGAAGACATTTTTGCACCAATCAGAGAAATAGACAAGGTTAACGTACCGGTCAGGTATCCGGAAAATTTACATGAGCTTTCCAAAAGCTATACAAAAGAAACATCTGAAGAAATTATTTTATCAGCAAAGGCGGTATTAAAATGGCTCAAGTCCAGATTGAACAAATAAAAAAAACTATACTTTCTTTCTTTGCTTCAAAGAATGTTCAAATAAAAAAAATTATATTCTTCGGATCGTCAAGCACAGGCACTGACTCTGCTGACAGTGATATAGACTTGCTCGTGCTCTCGGATAAATTTGAAAACATGAACATATTTCAAAAGGCAAAAGCAACTGACGGTTTGGAATGGATTCTTGTAAAGGAATATAAAAAGCCGTTCGATATTCTTTATTATTCCGATAAAGACTGGGAAAATTCCAACAGTCTTATTATTACCGAAGCAAAGAAAACAGGTACTATAATATATTCTTAGACTAGTATTTGTCAGTGACCTCTGACTTCTGGTCTCTGTCTTCTCTTCCATTTTGTTTCAAATTTTCATATTGACCTCAAATCTCAGATATTAACTTTACCCTTTTGCTTACCTCTTTGCCTGTACTAACTACCAAGTTCTCTTCCACCTTCGCTCCAGGTACGCTTCAACTGCGCTTTAACAAGTCTATTAATAGCATTATATTGGATGTCAAAATAAATTAGTTACTCTTTTTACGCAACCCTTTGGGAAAGTGGAATGTTGGAGTAATACAGTACGCGAATTTATTCCATCTCTCCATCACTCCAATACTCCAAAGATGGAGTTTACGTAGGGTGAGTTAGTTAGTGCTATGGCAATCAGAAAAAATAACGTCCTTGGTCAAACGAGTGGTAAGCTTGGCAATACCGTTACCAGAATTCGTAACGGCAAAGAAGTAGTTTATGCCTTGCCTGATAAAGTTAAAATTAGTCATTCTAAAAAAGCTAAAGCTGCAAGGAATAAATTTGCTTTAACCGTCGGTTTTGCAAAATATATTAATTCTATCCCTGCTCTTTCAAGTGTTTGGGCTTATGCTAACATCCCGGGTGCAAATTCTTTCCAAAAGCTTATTAAGCATAACTCTAAACTTACCGGTGAAAATTGCCTTACTCTTAAAAATATAATTACTCCTGCCGGATTTGAATTAAGCGTAGAAGAATTTTCTTTGCTTAATGATACCGTCTCGCTCTCAATAAAACTCTCCGAAAATTTTCCGCTTGAACTGCTGTCATCAAATATTCATATTCATGCAGTATTATATTTTTATGAA
>JAJYIL010000491.1 GCA_021790055.1 Bacteroidota bacterium | reverse complement strand
TATGGTTCAGAAGTATATGAAAAAACTAGTGGCTTATTCGTCAGTCGCACATCTTGGATTTGTTGTACTTGGAATTTTTGCAATGACTCAAGAGTCAGTTCAGGGAGCGGTAATTCAGATGGTGAACCATGGTTTATCAACCGGGGCTTTATTCCTTTTAGTGGGCGTTATTTACGATAGAATGCATACAAGACTTATTTCCGATTACGGCGGAATTGCTAAGATTGTTCCAGTGTTTGCAACTTTCTTTATGGTCGCTTCATTATCTTCTATAGGATTACCGGGGTTAAATGGTTTTGTAGGAGAGTTTTTAATCCTTCTCGGTACATTTAAGTCACCTGTATTAGATAGCTGGTGGTTTGCTGGATTCGCCACAAGCGGAGTAATTTTTGCTGCTGTATACTTATTATGGCTCTACCAGCGTGTCTTTTTTGGCGAAGTTAAAAATCCAAAAGTAAATGAGCTGAAAGACATGAATAAAAGAGAAATCTTTATTCTATCTGCGATTTTCGTTTTCATTATTTGGATCGGAATTTATCCAAGCACTTTCTTAAAAATTTCTGAAACTTCAACGAAAAAAGTAATTGAACAAGTTTTTAGTCCGGTCAACACCGGATCGAAATAAGTTATTGGGAAAAATATACGGAAATAAGATATTCTTAGATATTTGTTTCGTTTTGTTGTTCTTTCTAAATACTGGATTGTTATCGGCAGAAGTCAAAAGTAACTTAAACGCCGATACTTTAAATGTTGCCTCCGTATCAAATGCACATATTATTCAACAGCCCCCGGTTTATTTGATCGTTCCTTTTATTCTGCTGTTATTGGCAATTGCAACCGGACCTCTGTTTTATAAGCATCATTGGGAAAAACATTATGCTAAATACTCTATAATTGCCTCGATTGTCGTTGCTGTATATTATGTATTTTTCTTAAATGAGTTTAGCGGATTACTAAAAGTTATAACTGAGTTTATCTCTTTTATCGCATTATTAAGTTCGCTGTTCTCTGCATCAAGCGGAATATTGATAAATGTTGATAAAAAATCTACTCCTATTGCTAATACGGTCTTTCTATTAATTGGCGCTGTCCTTGCAAATTTTATCGGAACTACCGGCGCTTCCGTTCTTTTAATAAGACCGTTTATAAAATTAAATAAAGACAGAATCGCTCCTTATCATATTATATTTTTTATTTTTATTGTCAGCAATGTAGGCGGGGCATTAACTCCGCTAGGCGATCCTCCGCTATTCCTGGGCTTCCTTAGCGGTGTGCCTTTCTTTTGGGTTGTTCAGCATATGTGGTATATGTGGTTATTAGCATTAATATTAATCCTAATCCCGTTTTATTTCTTTGATCTTTTTAATAAAAAGACAAGCAGTAAAGAATTGTATTCCGGTAAGATTGAGATTAAAGGTCATAGGAATATGATCTATTTGCTGATTATTATTGCTGCTGTTTTTATTGATCCGGCAGTTTTTCCATGGGTGCCCGATTTATCACCCCTGCCGTTTGGTATAAGAGAAATAATCTTGTTCGCTGTTGTTTATTTTTCTTATAAAAGCTCAGATCAAAAGATTCTAATAGCTAATGAATTTAATTTCGAACCGATAAAAGAAGTCGCCTTTTTGTTCGTCGGAATTTTTATTACAATGCTTCCCGCGATAGAATTAGTAGCATTTGAGGCAAAAGCTTTCGGCGATAAATTGAATGCCGATGTTTTTTACTGGGCAACAGGCGTGATTTCGGCTGTGCTTGATAATACGCCTACTTATATGAATTTCTTAAGTGCTGCAATGGGAAAATATAATCTTGATATAGCTCTTAAAGCCCATGTTCAGCATTTTGTAAACGTAGATATTATTTATCTGAAAGCAATTTCAATTAGCGCTGTTCTTTTTGGAGCGCTGACATATATTGGTAACGGCCCTAACTTTATGGTTAAATCAATAAGTGAAAGAGCCGGTATTACAATGCCAAGTTTTTTTGCATATATATTTAAGTATTCACTTTTAGTTTTACTTCCGGTCTACACAATTATTTGGCTTTTATTTTTTTACGGTAGAGGTTAAATGTTCAAGACAATTTCGGATACTTTAGAAAATAAATTAAACGGGTTATATTATGGTAACAGAATATTACTGCCATTTTCCTGTTACGTATTGAAAATAATTATTGAAGATGATATTTTGATGGATTTTTCCCCTTCGTCCAAATCAATTTATCTTAATGAAACAGATTCATTTACTGAAATATATTTTAAGGATTTTAAAAATTTGAAAGATACTATATCAAAGTATGAATCTGTAAAATTGATCGCTGTTGAAAAAAATAAAGATATTTTCCAAATGGAAAATCATATTAAACTGGCTCTTAAAGTAGGGGATAATCATAAATTAATTATTGAAAAAACTGACGAAGATATTTTATTTTTAGAATAACAATTATGCTTAATAACTTTCAAGAATTTTATAATATTATACCGATTTTGCTTATCGGTGCAGGAATTTTAATTTCACTTCTGATTGAAATGTACTTCAAAAAAAACGAAGTAATACTTCCGTGGTTTACTATTCTGTTATTTATGGCAGCCGGATTTCATGCTTTGTACACTGTAAATTCCGTTTCTGTCGTTTTTCAAAATATGCTTGCAACGGGCGGAATAGTAAATATATTTTATATCATCTTTACATTCGGCGCCGCTATTGTAGCACTTCTTTCTATTGATTATATAAAAAAATACGGAACTTATTTCGGTGAATATTATATTCTTCTTCAAACTTCCGTCCTTGGTATGATGCTGATGGCAGGCGCCAAGGACCTTTTCATGATCTTTCTTGGATTAGAACTTATGTCTGTTAGCTTTTATGCTTTAGCCGGTTTGAATAGAAAGCGGCTAAAAGCAAATGAAGCTTCTTTAAAATATTTTTTGCTCGGCGCATTTGCAACCGGATTTATCGTATATGGAATTGCGTTGATATACGGAACCGTTCATTCAACATCGATTGATATGATCGCATCAAGGTTTTATGAACTATCCTCAGATAAACTTTTTATTGCCGGAATTTTATTATTCTTAATCGGATTTTCATTTAAGATTGCTGCGTTTCCATTCCACATGTGGGTCCCGGATGTTTATGAAGGCTCTCCTACAACTATTGCCGGATTATTCTCAACAGGTGGCAAAGCTGCTGCTTTTAGCGCTATTATTGTTACGCTTGGCGTTTTATTTACAG
>JAJYIL010000490.1 GCA_021790055.1 Bacteroidota bacterium | reverse complement strand
GGTATCTACCCGGCACCCTTTCAGCATTTTTGTAACTGGCAGCTTGTCAAATCAGGCATTGCATGTTCATCTGCAATATTTGTTCATTCTGTTAACATCGCCGCGTGCTCCTCCGGTCTATCTTTTCCCGTGGACCCGTCCTTATAAGCCGGGAGCGGAATAGGTAATGATATATCAATTACAATAAAAATTTTTTAATATTATAAAGGTTCAAAACAATGGCTAAAATGAAAGGTTCAATTCTTGGCAAATTAAGGGGAACTGTAGGCGGCTTTACAAGTCGTATTGTTAACGGCAAAAATCTTATTTGTGACTTGCCTGCTTCTTTTACACCTTCTAATAAAGATGAGGCAATTGTCAGAAGACAAACATTTGCAATAACATCCAAATTTACTCGGGCAATTTACAAAGCACCTCTGCTGCCCTTAATCTGGGAAAGTAGAAGACCTGCTGGACAAACAGCTTATAACTTTATCTTTCAGACAAATTATAGACAGGTTTCCGGTGGAAAGCTAACTGACTTAAATACAATCACTCCCCTGTTCGGGTTCCCGGTTACCGTATCTTCGGTCAATCTTACTGCAGCTTCATTTCAGGTAGAGATTGCTCCGCTTGGAACGACGGCATCATTCGATACCTCGCTTGAAGTGAAAACCGCACTTGTAATGATTGTATTTATGAACAATCCTGTTGATACACAAGGCAATGACTTCTTCCTTTATACTGCAGAATTCCCTTCACAGCCTCTGCAGTTGGATGCATCGCTAAGTTTCACCAGGCAGCTAAAAGATGAAGAACCCATCTACTTTAGTAAATATGCAGATCATAAAGCCTACTTTGCTTTAGTCACTCTGGATTCTAACGATAAACCCGTTAAATTCTCAATGACTAATGTAAGTAACTGATCTGCTGATTTATAAAGTCCCCGTAAAATCAAAATCCCGGTCGAATTCAGCCGGGATTTTTTAGTTACTCTCCACAAATTTTAGTTATCTATAACTCCGAACATTCGTCAACCGGATTTACTAAATTCGTAATACATGTCGTTTAACATTCCTCTACGGCAATTAAAAAGGGTATGCTCATAGTTCCTTGCTCATGTTAAACATGCTTAAGATTTTTGGATCCTCTTTATACATAAGCTCCATGAGGATAGATTTTATTTTTAACCCATATTTTCCATTAGGAAAATTTGCCCTTCGGGCCGCCAAGCTCTAACAAATGTTTAATAAACTATTTATAAAACTAAACCTTAATTAGCTGATAAAAGTAATCCATACTTTTGCTTGGCGGGGTTAACCCCGCCTAAAATATTTTAATAAAAAATTTTATAGACGGCTTTCGGCAAAATATTCATTCCTAATGAATTATTTGGGTTTAATTAACACTTATTCTCATCATATCTTTGCTCTCAAATATTGCTTTGCCCATTCAACATCAGTATGCAATTTACTTGCAGCATCAAGCGCCCAATATGGATTGCGTAAGAATGCTCTTCCGATTACAACCATATCCGCCTGACCGCTTACAACAATCTGCTCGGCTTGTTCCGGTGAAGTAATTAAGCCTACTGCCGCTGTTAATATTGATGCTTCTTTCTTAATCCGTTCGGCAAATTGAACTTGATAACCGGGTTCGGCTGGTATTTTTGCTTTAGCAATATTACCGCCGCTCGAACTATCGATTAAATCAACTCCGGTCTCCTTTAATTGTTTTGCAAGATAAACCGATTGTTCAATATCCCAGCCGTTATCAACCCAATCGGTTGAGGATATTCTCGCAAACAAAGGCATGCCTTCCGGTATTGTTCTTCTAACTGTAACAGCAATTTCAACTGCAAAGCGGCACCTGTTTTCAATGCTTCCGCCATAATCATCTTTCCTTTTATTGGATAACGGAGAAAGAAATTCGTGAACCAAATATCCGTGCGCCATGTGAAGCTCAATTACGGCAAAGCCTGATTCTACTGCTCTTGCTGCCGCAGATTTAAATTGATCTGCCACTTTCTTAATATCATTTATATTCATTTCCTTAGGAATAGTGTAATCATCGTTGAAAGGAAGCGGACTTGCTGCAAGCGTCTGCCATCTTCCGTCTTGTTCAGATAAAGCGCCGTTTCCTTTCCATGGAGAATATGTTGAAGCTTTTCTTCCTGCATGTGCAATTTGAATTCCCGGTACAGCATTTTGCGATTTTATAAAGTCAGTAATTCTTTTATATGCTTCTGCATGCTTGTCGTTCCAGATTCCGGCATCATCCGGGGTTATTCTTCCTTCGGGTGAGACTGCTGTAGCTTCCGTCATTACAAGTCCTGCGCCGCCTACTGCCCTGCTTCCCAGATGGACGAGATGCCAATCATTAGGCATTCCGTCTATGCTCGAATACTGGCACATCGGTGATACCATAATCCTGTTTTTAAATTCTATGTTTCTAATCTTTAGAGATGAAAATAATTTGCTCATTTTTGATTATCTCCTTTAATAAAAAGAATACAATTTTATTGCCGCAGCCAAATATTATTGAAGTAATAACTGAACTTGCACAAATAACTAAATGCTGTCCTACAGTTAACCTGTCGGGCACAAACTTGAATGCAGTTGTATCGCAAATTTAATTAAATTACTTGTATTCATCACCTTTTTAGAGTGCAACTCTTATCAGAATTATGTTCGACAGTACAACTGTCGAACAACGAGTAAATTTACATTATACAAACTGCACTTCGGGAAATTGGAATGATGGAGTAATGGAGTCAATATGTGCACTCCATTATTCCAAAATTCCATTCTTCCAAAGTGCTGTTTAATTTTGTTATTGATGATAGTGTAATAAAAAACTTTTATTTCACCTATCCAGCACTGTTCTTTCAAGCATCCAATAAGGATAAGGCTTTGGAGGAGTGCTCAGATCATCAAGCTTATTTACTTCCTCCGGAGTCATTTCCCAATCAGTAGTTTTCAAATTGTCCGCAAGCTGTTCTTTAGTCTTTGCACCGATAATAATTGAAGAGACAGCAGGTTTTCTTAAAAGATAATTAAGCGCAGCTTGTGTAATTGTAGCATTATGGTTCTTCGCTATTTTTTCAAGCTCATCTACAATATCAAATCCTTTCTCTTCATCATATTGAAGGAACTGATTTTCAGGATCGGTGCGTCTTGCATTTTTAGGTCGCTCTTTTCCTCTTCTGTATTTGCCTGTTAAAAAGCCTCCGCCAAGCGGGCTCCATGGAAGTATTCCT
>JAJYIL010000489.1 GCA_021790055.1 Bacteroidota bacterium | reverse complement strand
AACGGTTTAAGAGAAAAAGTTCTTGATGTTGTTTCTACCGATCATTGTCCGTTTAGATTTAAGGATCAGAAAATTTTGGGCAAGTATGATTTTACAAAAATTCCTAACGGTGGACCGGGGATTGAGCATAGAATGCAGCTAACGTTTGACGGAGGGGTAAGGCAGGGAAAATTCTCATTGAACCGCTGGATTGAGTTGACTTCAACAAATCCGGCAAGGTTATTTGGGCTTTACCCGGAGAAAGGAACAATAGCTGTTGGTTCCGATGCCGATATTGTTATCTGGGATCCTGAAAAAGAGCTTACTATTTCTGCCGGTACCCACCACATGGCAGTTGATTATTCAATGTATGAAGGTGTGAAAGTCATTGGTAATGTCGATACGGTAATTTCACGCGGAGAGATTATTATTCAGTATGAAAAATTTGTGGGCAAAGCAGGGAGAGGAAAGTATATCAAACGCAAGGCAAGCGGACACATGCCGGGAATTTTTATTCCAGCTGGGATTTAAATTCTTCAAAGCTTTTCTTTAGTTCTTCAAGATCATTTCTCAATAGTTCTAATTGTTCTTCAAGCTTTAGAATCCTATCACTCTCTGCCGGCTTTATCTCTTCTTTAGATTCCTTATCGTTCAATTCCGGTTCACCGGAAAGAAGATGTATATAACGGGATTCCTTAGTCCCTGTTTGCCTGGGAAGCTTAACGATGAGAGGAATGCCTCTTTCAATTAATTTCTGAAGCGTATCGTTAACTTGAGATAGAGATTCGAACTTAAACATGCGGCTTGCACGGCTGTTTAGTTCTCCCGGAGTTTGAGCGCCTCTATTCATAAGCTCGCACATTACGGCAGTTTCATCCGGTGATAGATTTAATGCTTCTGTAAAAACCTGCCTGAACTTAGGGACACGCATATCGCTGCCGCTAACTCGGCTTACTAAAGACTTTTCACGAAGTCGCTCAATAGTCTTTTCGATTTGATCTTCATAAAAAGAAACAACCGGGTTCCGGTTATTCTTCTGGTTACATGCATTCTTCAATGCATTTAAGGTAAGCGGATAATATTCCGGTGTTGTCAGTTCTTTTTCAATCAAAGAACCGATTATTCGAGTTTCTTCAAATGTTAATCTTATTTCCATGCTAAAAATTATTTTTTGTAAATACAATAAACAAATCTATTTCATACAAAAATAATAAGTCCGGCGCAAACCGGACTTATCTGAAAGTGAAAGGCTAATTGAGAGATTAATTATTTAGTAACAGTAACAGTTTTAGGATAAACAGTAACAAAGCCGGTGAAGATGCTTATAACCCAATCAACGAATGTGAATTCGGTATTGACTGTGTAATTCTTTGTATCGCCAGCCATTGCTTTTGAATCAACTGTATTTAACGGGACCAATCCCCAAAGAATGTACCACTGTCTTGCATCCTCTGTTTGATTTCCCTTCGCACCGTTCCCGACTACAAATGTCTGAGAAAAACATCCAACTGCCGATAACATCATAATGGCAGTCATAACTATTATTAGTGATCTTTTTATCATATGTCCTCCAGTTATAGTTTTAAAGCAAATTTATTGAACCGATTGATGACTCAATAGCCTTTATTTCATTTAAATAGTTTTTTCTTTCGGATATATAATCGAATTGAATTAAATTTTTTTTCTTATCTTGGAATAGAAGCCGGAAGTCTATTCTGTTATCCTGTAATAAATATTGTGCAATCCTTAATCCGTTCTTTGAGTATTTGGCTTTTTTGATATTTAAAGAATCATGGTTTGCTAAAAAAATATCTTCATATAGTTTTATGTTATCATCAAAATCATTTGAAACTTGTTGTAAAGAAAGTTCAGCAACATTCAAAACACAGCCGTCATTACGAACAAATATGTAAAGAGGTTTTACTGAAAAATTCTTTTTACCGGAGAGAACTTTTGTTAATTTATTTGTAATATCTTGAAGTTCGATTTCTTTTGTTTCTTTCCAGGATACAGGTGCTTTAAAAGTGAACCCGAATTCGTGGTTGGTTATTTCTTTCCCTAAAAGATTTTCATCAACATTGAACTTCATCTCAGGAAATTCTTGGGGGTCTGTTTTTATTTTAGTACATTGTATTGAAGTTAAAGTAAGCAGAAAAATAAATGAAAAAAGGAAAATTCTATTGCAAAAATTTTCTCTGAAAACACCCTTTCTTTTTGTTTCAAACATGCTATTTGAATAAATATAAAAATTGAGAAAACAAGAAGAACATTTAAAGAAAAAATAGTTCAGATAAAACTAAAAATCAATAGTTACTTAAATTTACTTGGCGATTTTTTTTAATATGCCTATTCGTTTAGATATTTTTAAGCTCCTTATTTGTAATTTAGTGACCTACTTTACGCAAACTTCGGAATCTTAATCGTAATTTTGCTCTTAATCGAAGAATAATTCCGATATTGATTACGATTAAGATTACGAGCAAGATTGGGAATTACTTGCGTAGCATGACTTAGTAATTAATCAGGAAGAATAAATATTGAAGAGAAGCTTATGCGCTTAAGTAAATCGATTGCTCCTACATTAAAAGAAGTGCCGAATGATGCGATAGTAAAAAGTCATATCCTTATGCTGAGAGCGGGAATGATAAGGATGGTTTCTACAGGAATATATTCTTTTTTACCGCTCGGATATAAGGTAATAAGAAAGATTACAGAAATAATCAGGGAGGAGATGAATTCAATCGGCGGGCAGGAATTTAATCTGCCTGCACTGAACCCGAGAGAAATTTGGGAAGAGACAAACCGAACCGAATCATTTGGAGATATTTTATTTCACATAAAAAACCGCGATTACGTTTTAGCGCCGACGCACGAAGAGATTATGACTTACCATGCACGCAACGTCCTGAAAACCTATAAAGATCTACCGCAGATCTGGTACCAGATACAGACCAAGTTTAGGAATGAAGCGCGTCCGAGAAGCGGTGTAATACGCAGTAGACAATTCTTGATGAAAGATTCGTACACATTTGATGCAACATGGGAAGGACTTGATTATGCGTACGGGCTTCATGACAAGGCTTACAGAAAAATTTTTGACCGGTGCGATTTGAAATATTTTATTGTCGTTGCATCCAGCGGGGCGATGGGCGGAACCGGCTCGGAAGAGTTTATGGTTAAGTCCGATGCCGGCGAGGATACAGTTGCATACTGCGGGCATTGCGGCTATGCAGCAAATGTTGAAGTTGCAGTTTCTAAAGTA